>JBFZEF010000167.1:0-5238 GCA_041307045.1 Halioglobus sp. | reverse complement strand
GCGGCGTTGGCGGCGCGGCTGCAGGCCGTCGAGGCGGCTGCGGGAAGGGGCGCCGCAGGCCTTGAAGACCTGGATCTGCGCTGGCAACGCCGGCTCGACACCGCGCTGGAGCAGCTGCAGGCCGACACCCGGGAGGCGGGTGAGCGCTCGGGCCAGCTGACCCAGGGCCTGGCGGAGCTGCAGGCACAGCTGGCGCAGCAGTCGGCGCAGCTGGCGCGCTTTGGGGAAGCTGATCGCGAGGACTGGCTGATGGCGGAGGCCCGGTACGTGTTACGCCTCGCCAACCAGCGCCTGCTGATGGCGGGCGATACCGGCGGGGCCGAGGCCCTTCTGGGCAGCGTGGACAGTATCCTGCTGCAGCTGGACGATGCGCGCCTGCACGAGGTGCGGGCGGCGGTGGCCGCCGACCTGGCTGCCGTGCGGGCGGTACCTGCGGTCGATGTGGAAGGCATCTACCTGCGGCTGGCCGCACTGGCGGAACAGGCGCAAGCCCTGGTGATTTTCCAGCAGCCTGGAAAGGCCGGACAAGCCGCGGTCCAGCCCTTGCCGGACTCGGGTGGGCGGCTGCGGCAAGGTTATGAGGCGGCGCTGGAGAAACTGTCCAGCTATGTTGTGATCCGGCGCCGGGATCAGCCAGTGGGCGCGCTGATGGACCCCCAGTGGGAAGCCATGGTGCGGCAGAATTTGCGCCTGCTGCTGGAGCAGGCCCAGCTCGGTCTCCTCTCGGGCAATGAGTTGCTCTACCGCGAGAGCCTGCAGCGGGCGGGGCGCTGGGTGGAGGAATTTGTTGCCGCCGACGCGGCCGTCGCGCAGGCCATGTCGGCTGAAATCTCCGGTCTGGCCAAGATGGCAATCGCCACCGGTGCGCCCGATCTGTCGCGCTCGGTCCTGGCCCTGGACGCGGTCATGGAACAACGCCTGCAGGGCGGGGGCGAACAGTAAACATGCGCAGGATATTTGCCCTGGTACTGGTCGCGCTGTTGCTTGGCGTCGGCCTGGTAACCATCATCGAGACCGATCCCGGCTACCTGTTGCTGGCCTATGGCAATTACACCGTGGAGTCCAGCCTCTGGGTGGGGCTTGTGCTGTTACTGCTATTCACCCTGCTGGTGTATGCGCTGATTTCCCTGCTTCGCCGGATCATCGGCGGCAGGGAGTCCTTCAGCGGCTGGCTCAGTTTACGCCGGGCCCGCCGGGCCACGCGCCTGACCAACCGCGGACTGGTGCATTTTATCGAAGGCAACTGGGCCAGGGCCCGTGGCGAATTGCTGCGGGGCGCGCGTGACAACGACTCTCCCCTGGTCAACCACCTGCTGGCGGCGCGGGCCAGCGCGCAGCTGGGCGACACTGAACAGACCGAGCAGCACCTGGCATCGGCGGCGAGCTGTAGCCCCGATGCGAAGATCGCAATTGCCCTGGCCCGGGCGGAGATACAGCTGCAGTCAGGGCATTACCAGCAGGCCATCGATACGCTGCAGGAGGCGCGGCGCAGCCCTGGTCGCCACCCGCAGGCACTGGCGCTGCTGCAGCGGGCGTACACAGGCCTCGGCGATGGCGCCGCTCTGGCGCAACTGCTGCCCCTGCTGAAAAAGCACCGGGTGCTGAACGCTGACGAGGTGGAGCGACTCGAGGCAGAGGTCTATGGCCGGGCGCTGCAGCAGGCCGGGGACCGCGCCCGCGGCGCGACCCTGGACTCGTTCTGCGACAGTTGGCATGCGCTGCCCGCGACGGCGCGCGATAACCCCGCCATGATCCGGCGCTTCGCCGGACTGCTGGTTGAACTGGGCGGGCATGCCCTGGCGGAAAAGACCATCCTGCGTTCGCTCAAGCACGGCTGGGACCCGGAACTGGTCCGCATTTATGGTTATCTGCAGAGTGATAATGTGCGCCGCCAGTTGGCCCAGGCGGAGAGTTGGCTGGCCGCTCATCCGGAGGATCCCCAGCTATTGTTGTGCCTGGGACGGCTTGCCGCGCGCGACAGGCTGTGGGGCAAGTCCAGGGATTATTTCGAGCGCAGCTACCGACTGCAGCGCAGCCCGGAGATTTGTGCGGAGTTGGGCAGGCTGTTGAGCGCTCTGGGCGAGGCTGGCATTGCCGCGGCCTATTTTCGCGAGGGCCTGATGCTGCGGGAGAGCCACCTGCCTGCACTGCCCAGGCCGGAAAAGCGGGTGCGGGATCCGCGCCTGCTGACACGCGGTTGATTATCCCGGGCGGTGCGCAAGTCCCTGCCCGGAGTTGAGCTAAAGCTTGATCCCCAGCTGATCCCATAATGCGTCCACGCGCTGCTTGACTGCGGCGTCCATGGCAATGGGGCGCCCCCACTCACGCTGGGTCTCGCCCGGCCATTTGCTGGTGGCGTCGAAGCCGACCTTGGAACCCAGGCCCGCTACCGGCGAGGCGAAATCCAGATAATCGATGGGCGTGTTGTCGATGAACACGCTGTCTCGCCTGGGATCCATGCGGGTGGTCATCGCCCAGATCACGTCCTTCCAGTCCCGGGCATCGACGTCCTCGTCGGTCACGATGATGAACTTGGTATACATGAACTGGCGAAGGAAGGACCAGATACCGAGCATGACCCGCTTGGCGTGGCCGGGATATTCCTTGCGTATGGTCACCACCGCCAACCGGTAGGAGCAGCCCTCGGGCGGCAGATAGAAATCGACGATCTCGGGAAACTGCTTTTGCAACAGCGGTACAAAGACCTCGTTGAGGGCCACGCCCAGCACCGCCGGCTCGTCCGGTGGACGCCCGGTATAGGTGCTGTGGTAAACAGGTGATTCACGGTGCGTGATCGCCTCTACCGTGAACACCGGAAAGCGCTCGACCTCGTTGTAGTAGCCGGTGTGGTCGCCAAAGGGTCCCTCCTCGGCGAGTTCACCGGGTTCGAGATAACCCTCGAGAATGTACTCGGCGGTGGCGGGCACCGTGAGGCCGTGCTCGCGACACAGGGGGGTAAAACATTCCGCCAGCTCGGTTTTGCTGCCGCGTAGCAGCCCCGCGAAAGCGTATTCAGAAATACTGTCGGGTATGGGGGTGACAGCCGCCAGCGTGGTGGCCGGGTCCGCCCCCAGGGCAATGGCGACGGGATAGCGCTTCCCGGGGTACTGCAGCTGCCAGTCGCGAAAATCGAGGGCGCCGCCGCGGTGAGACAACCAGCGCATGATGAGTTTGTTGCGACCCAGCAGCTGCATGCGGTAGATGCCGAGGTTCAGGCGCTCCTTGTTCGGCCCCCGGGTAATGACCAGTGGCCATGTCACCAGGGGCGCGGCGTCTCCCGGCCAGCAGGTCTGTATCGGCAACTGGTAGAGGTCAACCTCGCTGCCCTGTTGCGCATGATACTGGCAGGGCGGGTTGCGGATGAGTTTCGGCGCCATGTTCAGCACCTGTTTCAGCACCGGGGCCTTGCTCCAGGCATCGCGCATGCCCTTCGGCGGATCCGGCTGGCGCAGGTAGGCGAGCAGTTCACCCACCTCGCGCAGCGCTGCAATATTTTCCCTGCCCATGCCCAGCGCGACCCGCCGCTGCGTACCGAAGAGGTTGACCAGCACCGGAATAGTGTGGCCTTTGGGGTTCTCGAACAGCAGGGCGGGACCGCCGGCCCGCAGGGTGCGGTCGGCGATTTCGGTCATCTCCAGCACCGGGTCGACTTCCGTGCTGATGCGCACCAGTTCGCCGCGCTGCTCCAGCTCGGCCATGAAATCCCGCAGATCTGTATATTTCACGCGTGGCGCCTGTCCGCCTCAGGGAATGGCGCGGCTTACTTGCGCTTCATCGACATGAAGAACTCGTCATTGGTCTTGGTGTCCTTGAGCTTGTCGGACAGGAACTCGATGGCCGCGAGGTCTTCCATGCCGTGCAGCAGCTTGCGCAGGATCCACATGCGCTGCAATTCATCCTCGGCGGTGAGCAGTTCCTCCCGGCGAGTGCCGGAGCGGCGAATGTTGATGGCAGGGTAGACGCGTTTCTCCGCTACCTTGCGGTCGAGGTGCAATTCCATGTTGCCGGTGCCCTTGAACTCCTCGTAGATCACCTCATCCATCTTGGAACCGGTATCGACCAGGGCCGTGGCGATGATTGACAGGCTCCCGCCCTCCTCGATGTTGCGGGCCGCGCCGAAAAAGCGCTTGGGACGCTCCAGGGCATGGGCGTCGACACCACCGGTCAACACCTTGCCGGAGCTGGGGATCACCGTGTTGAAGGCGCGGGCCAGGCGGGTGATCGAGTCCAGCAGAATAATGACATCCCTCTTGTGCTCCACCAGGCGCTTGGCCTTCTCGATCACCATGTCGGCGACCTGGACATGGCGCGAAGGCGGCTCATCGAAAGTAGACGCGACCACCTCGGCCCCGCGTTTACCCACCGAGCGCTGCATTTCAGTCACTTCCTCGGGCCGCTCATCGATCAGCAGGACGATGATGTAGCACTCGGGGTTGTTGGTGATGATGGCCTGGGCGATGTTCTGCATCATGATGGTCTTGCCGGCCTTGGGCGGTGCTACCAACAGCCCGCGCACGCCCTTGCCGATAGGCGCAACCAGGTCGATGATGCGACCGGTCAGGTCTTCCGTGCTGCCGTTACCCGTCTCCAGCGTCAGGCGCTGGTCGGGGAACAGGGGCGTGAGGTTTTCAAACAGGATCTTGTGCTTGGAGTTCTCCGGTCGGGTGAAGTTGATCTCGCTGACCTTGAGCAGGGCGAAATAGCGTTCGCTGTCCTTGGGCGGGCGGATCTTGCCGGAAATGGAATCGCCCGTGCGCAGGTTGAAGCGGCGGATCTGGCTGGGGGAGACATAGATGTCATCGGGGCCTGCCAGGTAGGAGCTGTCGGCGGAACGCAGGAAGCCGAAGCCGTCCTGCAGGATCTCCAGTACGCCGTCGCCGGAAATATCCTCGCCGCTCTTGGCGTGGCGTTTCAGGATAGCAAATATGATGTCCTGTTTGCGCGAGCGCGCCATGTTTTCCAGGCCCATCTCCTTGGCGATATCAATGAGTTCCTGGGTGGATTTGGTTTTTAGGTCGGTAAGATTCATAGAGGAAGTGGCTTTGTTGTTTTGGGGGATTGGGATGAACGTGTACGGGTGTAGAAATGCCGAGGGTGCCAGCAGGTGTTTTTTGGAAAATTAAATTCGGGCGGCGAGGTGTTATCGCTGCAGGGGGCTGTGCAACGGCTGGAAAGGTAGCACGCCCCGCATGTGCCGTCTACCGCTTTTTTAGTTCTGCAATTACTGCCAAGCCAGGG
>JBFZEF010000166.1:0-5687 GCA_041307045.1 Halioglobus sp. | reverse complement strand
GTTATCACCGCGATGTTCTTGCCGCTGTTGCCCGCCACCCCCAGCGCCTCGAGGGCGGCGATGACAGCGTTGGCGCCGGTGGTTAGGCCGGTATTATGCCCCACCGCTTCCTGGATGCGATCGACAAAGCCGTCGTTGCCCTTGATGCCGCCCCAGAAGGTCTCCGCCGACATTCCCATCATCACGTGATCGGGCTTGCAGGTCATCAGGCTGGCGATGGAGGCGCCTATGGTCTGGCGCAGCATGTCCAGGAACTTCATGAAATTCTCATCGTCGCTCAGGTCCGCGTGCTCAATCATGAAGCGGCTGAAATGCCAGGTGACTCCGCGCGGGATGATGCGCTGGCAGTCGTATTCCACCGCAGTGTTGGTGGAGGGAATGATCACCCCCAGCTTGGCCCGGTGGCCGATGTAGTTGTCGAGGTGACCATCGGTGCGCTGGTCGCGGTCGCGGGTCCTGGACAGGTCCAGGCTGTTTTCTCTTGCGTTCATCACTGCTCTCCTCGTCTATGCCAGGGGTATGGATCAGGCCCGGCCAGGTCAGGCCACCGCTTCACTGTCCCTGACGCAATTGATCATCGCCCGTTCGAGCAGGAAGGCCCTGGCTCGCTGCGGGTCCGCCGCGGTCTCCATCAGCATTTTCTGCCTGGCCACCTGGGTCTCGCGATCCCGGGCCTCCATCAGTTTCTTGTTGGCGATGGTGTGTTCCTGCACGAAGCGCACCGCCAGGTCGCGCCGCTGGCGATTGTAATGCTCGAAGGACGCGACAGGGTCGGCGCCCTCCTTCACGATACGGGCCAGCTTTGCCGCCAGATTGTTGCCGTCGTGCAGGCCGCCGTTCATGCCCATGCCGCCAAGCGGGTTGTTGATATGGCAGGCATCACCCGCCAGCAGCACCCGCCCCTTGTAATAGGTTTCGGCCACCCGCTGGTTGACGTTGTAGAGGGTGCGATGGCCTATGGTGTAGTCGCCGTCCTTATGCCACAGGTGGTGCAGGCGCTCCTGGATGAACGCATCCGACAGCAGGCGCGCCTCGTCATCGGCGGACCCGGGCGTGGTGGGAAACAGCACCCGCCAGATCTTCTCGGTGCGCAGTATCACGCACCACTCCTGCGGGTCAGAGACATAGTTTACCCAGGCCAGGTCGTCAAATACCTGCTCGAAGGGGAAGTCGGTGCTGACCACCAGGAACTTCTCGTCGTAGGTGAAGCCCAGATAGTCGATGCCCGCCAGCTTGCGGATGCGGCTGTGCGCGCCCTCCGCACTGACCAGGAAACTGGCCCGCATCCGCTGCGCGCCGGCGGGCGTGCTGACTTCAACGTTAACGTGGTCGTCGGCCTGGGAAAAGCCGGTGACCTCGTGGCAAAAGCGCACATCCGCGGCCGGCAGCTGCGCCAGTGCGGCGACGACGATGCGGGTGAATTCGTACTGTTCCAGCTGCAGGCGGAAGGGGTAGCGGGTGCTGTCGGCGATCAGGCGCATATCGAAGCTCGCCACTTGATTGCTGCGGCGGTCGCGATACTGGTAGCGGTCCACTTTCAGGCCCTGTTGCAGCATCGCATCGATCACGCCGCAACCCAGGTCGGCAATCATCTCCAGGCTGGGGGGATGGAAGGTGGAGGCGCGCAGGTCCACGGGCAGTTGCGGCTCCTTCTCCAGCAGCACCACGGCAACATCCCGCTGGGCGAGATAGAGCGCCATCAGGCAGCCCACCGGTCCAGCGCCGGCGATGACGATGGGCAGCTTAGCCATGGTCCGGGCCCCCTGCTACCGCATGGCTATCGGGCCGCGCCGGGAGTTGCGCGATAACCTCCGCCAGCCCCATGACATCGGCGTATTTGGCGTGCAGGTCGAACAGGTTGGCCTCATGGGCCGCGCTGTTGCGATCCCCCACGGCCTCGCGCGCCACCACCACGCGGTAATCGTACTGCAGGCCGTCCACGGCGGTGGCTCGCACGCAGCCGCTGGTGGTGAGGCCGGTCACCACTACCGAGTCGACGCCGCGCTCGCGCAGGCGCTGGGCAAGGTCGGTACCGTGGAAAGCGCTGGCCCATTGCTTGTCGATGATTTCATCGCCCGCCCCCACCTCCAGCCGCTCATCCACCTGCACCCAGCGCGAGTGCGGCGTGAGCACGTTCAGCGCCTGGATACGGTCGCGAAACACCCTGGCCTGGTCGTCCCGGTGGTAGACCACGCGAGTGAAATACACCGGCAGGCCGCGGCTGTGGAATGCCTCCAGCAGGGCGGCGTTTGCGGCCACCACCTCGGGGCAGTCACAACCCAGCGGGCAGGCCGGGTCGGTAAACCCCCTGATCATGTCCACCACGACCAGGGCGGGGGCACGCCCCAGGCCAAGGCTCTTGCGTTCCAGGTCCATCCATCTGTCTCCCGCAGTCAGGTCCCGCAATGGGTAAAAAAGTCCGCCAGCAGGGCCGCCACCGCATCCGCCTGGCGTTCGCAGACATAGGTGCGTTCACCGCCGGGCAGGGTTGCCTTCACGCCCCGGGCGAGCAGCTCGAGGGTGGGCGCAACCGCGCCGTAAAGCGGGTCCGCATCCCCGGCGTAGACCAGGACCGGGCAGGCCAGGCCGCGCAACTGGCCGGCGAAATCCTGGCGGGCCACCGCCTGGTAGGACGCCTGGTAGGCGCTGCCGCTGCTGCAGGCCGACTGTAATTCCCGCTGCAGCAGGGCCGGCGGCGCATCCGGATCCTTTTCCCGCACCCGCTGCCACATGGCCTGCAGGTGGCTGCCGTCGGCCTGCAGGGGAATCGGGCTCGCCCGCCCGGGCAGGTTGCGCTTGAGCTCCTCGCCCAGCAGGGTGGGGCCCGACAGGGCCATGGCCCGGGCGGTGCCAGGGTAGTCATGCTCGAGCTGGACCGCGATCGCCGCGCCGGTGTGGTGGCCGAACAGGTAACAGGGCAACAGGCCGAGCCCGTCCAGCAGTTGGTGGATCGCCGCGGCGTAAGCGGCAATGCCGGTTGCAGCAGGGTCGCCGGGCAGCGCATCGCTGTTGCCAAAGCCCGGCGTGTCCGGGGCCAGCAGATAAAAGCGGTCGGCCAGGCGCTGCATCAGCTCGATGTACATGGCCGACGAGCTGGGGCTCTGGTGCAGCAGCACCAGCGTGGGCAGGCCTGCAGCGCCGGCCTGGCGATAGTGCAGCTGCAGTCGCCCGACGTCTGCGTAAGCGCGACGCACCCCGACACCCGATGTCACCTCGGTGCGTCCTCCAGGGCGACGCTCACCCACTTGAGTTCGGTGAACTCCTCAGTGCTGTACTTGCCGCCGCTGCGGCCGAGGCCCGACATGCCATGGCCGCCGATGGGCGCCAGGGCGTTGCTCTGGAAGGCGTGCATGCCGATATGCACGCTGCCGGCGCGAATGCCCCGGGCGGCGCGAAAGCCCCACTGGATATTGTGGGTCAGCACCGCGGCGGACAGACCGTACTCGCTGTCATTGGCGACGGCGATCGCCTCCTCCAGGCTGTCGACCACCACTACCGACGCCACCGGGCCGAAACTTTCCTCGCGCCAGACGGCGCCGTCCCGCGGCGGGTTGAGCAGCACGGTGGGCCTGACGGTGAGGCCACTGGCGACATCGCCGCCAGTCACCAGTTCCGCCCCCGCCGCCACCGCCTGCCTGACATGTGCCAGCACCTTGTCCACCGCCGCCCGGTTGATGAGCGGTCCATAGCCGCTGCGCTCATCGCGCAGATCGCCCAAATGAATGGACTCCGCCGCGCGCTTCAGCTCTGCAATGAATTGCATCGCCAGCGGCCGCTCCACCACCAGCCGGGAATTGGCCATGCAGATCTGGCCGCCGTGGGTGAAGATACCCTGGGCGGCTATCGCCGCAGCCGCCTCCGGGTCAGCGTCCCGCAGCACCAGCAGGGCGCTCTTGCCACCCAGTTCCAGCTGGCAGCGGCGCATGTGGCGCATCGACTCGCTGCCCACTGCGACCCCGGTGCGGGTGGAGCCGGTGAGCGCCACGCAGTCGATTCCAGCGTGCGCAACCAGGCGCTCGCCGCACTCGGCGCCGTAGCCGGTCAGCACGCTGATCGCCGCCGCGGGGATACCCGCCTCCAGCAGTATGTCGGCGAACGCCAGGGCGGTGAGCGGGGTTTCCTCGGAAGGCTTGATCACCACGCTGTTGCCCGCCGCCAGCGGGAAGGCGGTCATCTTTGCGAGCAGGGACAGGGGCGCGTTGTAGGGTGAGACAATCGCCACCACGCCCAGGGGTTCGCGGAACACCATGGACAGGCGCTCGGGTCGGTCGTTGGGAAACGTGTCGCCATACAGGCGGCGCACCTCACCCGCAGCGGTGCGCAGCAGGTCGACGGTGTAGGCTATTTCGTGGCGCGCCTTGGTGATGACACTGCCGCTTTCATCGATGAGATTGTCCAGCAGGCGAGCCTGGCCTTCGGTGGCGACGATGTCCGCCGCCCGCAACAGGGCGGCCTCGCGCGCCCCCGGCGCCAGCGCGGACCACTGCAGGAAGCCCTCCCGGGCCGCACTCACCGCCAGCTCGACGTCCTCGGCGCCAGCGCGAGCGGCCTGTGCCAGCACCCTGCCGTCCGCCGGCGCCAGCACGTCGAAATGCCGGCCCGAGCAGGCGTCCCGGCGACAACCGCCAATGATCAACTGGTGCTGCTGCACTGCCTTCTCCACGTCTGTGCCGACTCCGCCGCCCGCGCCCCGGACGAGGCGCTCAGCGGGTACCGAACTGGGCCTGTTCGCTGCCCTCGATTTCCATCTGGGCCGCCATCAGCCGGCCGCGCTCCGCCGGGAACGCCTGCACCAGGCCCATGCACAGGTCGCGCAGGGCGCGGGCGGGCACTCCGTGATTGCCGGTGCCGCCGCCGGTACCGCAGGCCTTGACGCAATAGGCGGCGAGGTTGAACGCCGCCTCCGCGACCACGCCCTTGCACAGGCGCCAGCGCTTCACCACTTCGGGCTTGGGCAGCAGCGGTGTTGCGCTGCTTTCCAGCTCCACCTGGCGGCGCAGCCAGACGCTGGCGGTTTCCAGTTCCACCAGCATATGCCCTATCAACTCCTGCTGGTAGGGCGCGGTGCCGATGCTCTTGTCACTGTCGGCGAAGGTCTTGCGGCGCAATTCGCCGATGGTGTACTGGTACAGCGCGTGGGCAGCGCCCAGGTAGCAGGCGATGCCCGCCACCTGGTTGCCGACAAAACTGCCGCGACTCATCTGCATGCAGCGGGTGAAAGCGGCGGGGATTGCCAGCGCATTTGCTGTCGGGACGAATACGTCCCTGAGGATAATACCGTGGGTCGCGCTGCCGCGCATGCCGATCGCGTCCCAGTGCTCGCGCTCGCTGACGCCCGGCGCGTCGCGCTCGACAAAAAAGGTGCACAGCCCCTCCGCCGTGTGGTAACCCTCGAGGCTGGCGGTGACCAGGTAGCGGTCGGCGACGCCGGTGGCGCAGCCAAAGGACTTCACCCCGTTCAGCAGGTAGCCGCCTTCGGTCGCCTTGGCGGTGGTGCCGATGGTGATGGCCGCCTTCTCGGATTTCTCCGATTCACTGGCGAAGTTCGCCAGCCAGCAACCCTTGCGGCCCATGGTGTCGAGCACCTGCTCAGCGAAGGCCCTCACCTGTGGCGCTTCCTGCGCGTTGAACAGGCCCTCGTCCAGGGCCTCCAGGGCGAGCAGGCCGCGCGAGGCAGAGCTGCAGTA
>JBFZEF010000165.1:0-13257 GCA_041307045.1 Halioglobus sp. | reverse complement strand
CGGCTGGATTTCGAAGCGGGTCACCACGGGGCCGGGATAAACCGCCACCACTTCGGCGCTGATACCGAAATCCGCCAGTTTCAACTCCAGCAACTTGGAGAGTCCTTCAAGCGCTTCCTTGGAGTAGCCCGCCTCGGGATCCTTGTCACAGGGGTCCAGCAGTTCCAGTGGCGGCAGCGACCCCGTTACGGGCACATCGAACAGCGGGCGCTGCTTCTCTTTCTCCTCGCGCTCGCTCTTCTCGTTCCTCGGCGTGGGGGGCTTGATCTTCGGGGGCGTGCGCTTTTTCTCCCGCTCGACGTGTTCGGTAATCACCATCTTGCGCGCTTCTACCGCTCTTTCCCGGGCGCGCCGGTCGCGACTGGTATCGATGGTGGCGAGCAGCCAGGCGCGGCTGCGGCTGAAACTGCGCATACTCCAGGAACCCAACCTTTCAACCAGCTTCAGCCAGCTCAGGTCGGTGAAAATCGTCATGCCGAACAGGAATACCGCCAGCAGGATGAGACGACTGCCCACGCCGCTGAAGGCGTTGGTGAAACTGCCGCCGATGGCCTGGCCGAGGATGCCCCCGGCCCCCTGCGGCAGGCCGGAGCCACCGGTATCGTTCATTGCCGCCAGAGCGGTCCCGGCGATCATGACCAGTACCAGCCCCAGGCTGCGAATACCAAACGTCAGCCAGTCGAAGCCCTTGTCCTGGTGTCGCTCCAGCAGAATAATGACCGCCCGGTAGGCCAGCAGCAGCGGGAACAGGTAGGCGGCATAGCCGACCAGGGAGAAGAACACGTCCGCCAGCCAGGCGCCCGTGGGGCCGCCGAGGTTGACGACATCGCCCCCGGTACCTGTGGCGGACCAGCCGGGATCCTGCGGGCTGTGGGTTATCAGCGCCAGCAGCAGGTAGAGACAGATGGCGCTGACAGCAATAAAGGCCCCCTCGCGCAGGCGGGGGCCGAGGAAATTGTGCGCTTTCGGTGTCTTGGCGGTGTCCGCCACCGCTGCCCGGTTTCTTGCCATCAGTGTTTGCCACCAGCCATCACGGTACTGTTCCAGGTTTCATTCGCGATCGCCATTATGGATGAATTTATCATTTATTTCAAAGGCTTATGGCGATTATTTAGAATTGATCTCGTCTTTGCCGGCGATCCGGCTTTAAAGTACCATAAGCCGCCCTCACGACGGGCAAGGCGGCGATGAGTAGGGCAGCATTTAACAACAGCAAGCGGGAAATAACCATATGAGCGACACCAGGCACCACCCCCTGATCATCCTCGGCTGCGGTCCCGCCGGCTATACCGCGGCGATTTATGCCGCCAGGGCCAACCTGCGTCCGGTGGTTATCACCGGTATCCAGCAGGGCGGGCAGCTGACCACCACCACGGAGGTCGAAAACTGGCCGGGTGGGGAGGCCGACCTGCAGGGGCCCCAGCTGATGCAGCAGATGCAGGCGCACGTGGAGCGTTTTGATGCCGAACTGGTATTCGACCACATAGAGCAGGTGGACCTGTCCACGCGCCCCTTTGTCCTCAGGGGCAGCGCCAGCTACAGCTGTGACGCGCTCATCATCGCCACCGGGGCCACGGCCCAGTACCTTGGCCTGCCCAGCGAGGAGGCCTTTATGGGCAGGGGCGTCAGTGCCTGCGCGACCTGTGACGGGTTTTTCTATCGCAACAAGAAGGTCGCTGTAATCGGTGGCGGCAATACCGCGGTAGAGGAGGCGCTGTACCTGGCCAATATCGCTTCTGAGGTCACTCTCGTTCACCGGCGCAACGCGCTGCGTTCGGAAAAAGTCCTGCAGGATCGCCTGTTCGCCCGGGAGCGGGAGGGCAAGGTCAAGATTCTCTGGAATCACCGGCTGGACGAGGTTCTGGGAGACGCCAGCGGCGTTACCGGAATGCGGGTGAGGTCAGTTGAGAGTGGCGCCGCTGCGGAAGTGGACCTCGCGGGGGTATTTATCGCCATCGGCCACAAGCCCAACACCGACATCTTTGCCGGCCAACTCGAGATGAAGGACGGCTACATCAGCATTCGCAGCGGCACCGAGGGCAATGCCACAGCCACCAGCGTGCCGGGCGTGTTCGCTGCCGGCGACGTGGGCGACCACGTCTACCGCCAGGCGGTCACCTCCGCCGGCTTCGGCTGTATGGCCGCTCTGGATGCGGAGAAGTACCTGGACGCGCTCCAGGAGTAGCTGCTTGCCGCGCCGGATCCGGTTCCTGGGCCCCGGGGATGAGTTCCCGCCCAGCGGGGAGGCCCTGGATTTTCCCAACGGCCTGCTGGCCGCCGGCGGTGACCTGACCCCGGTCCGGCTGCTCGCGGCTTACCGGCGCGGTATTTTTCCCTGGTACGAGGAGCCGCAGCCCATCCTGTGGTGGACGCCGAGCCCACGCTCGGTACTGTTCCCCGATGAACTGCACGTTGCGCGCTCCCTGCGCAAGGAATTGCGCAGGGATGCATTCCGCCTTGGCGTCGACACCGCCTTCCCCCGGGTCATGGCCGCCTGCGCCGGAAAGCGCCGGGGCGCACAGGGCACCTGGATCGGCCCGGATATGCTGGCGGCATATACCGCCCTGCACCGCCAGGGCTATGCGCATTCCATCGAGGTGCTGGATGCGGCGGGCGAGCTGGTTGGCGGCCTCTACGGCGTGGCCCTCGGGGGCGTCTTTTTCGGGGAATCCATGTTCAGCCACCGGGCGAACGCCTCCAAGGTGGCACTGGTGGGTCTGGTGGACATCATGCGCCGCGGCGGCTTTGGCCTGATCGACTGCCAGGTGGGCAACCCCCACCTGGCATCACTTGGCGCCCGCGACCTGGACAGGCTGGACTTCGAAGCACTGCTTGCGCAGAATACGGCTATAGAAATCGAACGCGGCATCTGGTCGTTGCCGCGCACCAGTGGAGCGTTGCTGTGACCTCTTCCATGCGGGACCTCAAGGTCTATACCACCTATCCGCACAGCTGCAGCTACCTCGACGACCAGGAGGCCACCACCCTTTTTGTGGACCCGCGCCAACCGGTGGACAAGGCGCTCTACAGCAAGCTGTCCCTGCTCGGCTTTCGCCGCAGCGGCAGCCACATTTACCGTCCCCACTGCACCCATTGTGACGCCTGTGTCCCGGCCCGGATTCCGGTGGCGCAGTTCCAGCGGCGCCGCAGCCAGGAGCGCACCTGGAACCGCAACCAGGACCTGAGGGTGCGCCGTACCGAATCCCTGCGCGACGAGGAGGCCTTTGACCTCTACAGCCGCTACATTCGGCAGCGTCACGCCGATGGCGACATGTACCCGCCGGACCGGGAGCAGTACGAGTCCTTCCTCAATGACGCCTGGGATTGCACTCACTACTACCGCTTCTACGACGATCGGTCGCTGGTCGCCCTGGCTGTGGTCGACGAGTTGCAGGACGGCCTGTCGGCGATTTACACCTTCTTTGACCCCGCCCCGGACAAGCGCAGTCTCGGCAGCTACGCAATCCTGTGGCAGGCCGAACGGGCCCGCGCCCTGGGGCTCGATTACCTCTATCTTGGCTACTGGATACGCGGCTGCCGGAAAATGGCCTATAAGTCCGACTATCGCCCCCTCGAGCTGTATCAGAACAACCGCTGGACAACCCTGCTGTAGAAGCCTCTCGGGCGGCAAAAAACCCTGATTTATTACAGTGGCTTTAGCCGCCGCTTTGAGGCAAAATGCGCGACTGTTTTTTCACGAGGGTTGCCACTCAATGGCAAAAGAAGACCAGATCGAAATGGAGGGCGAGGTCGTCGATACCTTGCCCAACACCACTTTTCGGGTTCAGCTGGAAAACGGTCACGTTGTGACCGCGCACATCTCCGGCAAAATGCGTAAAAACTACATCCGTATCCTCACCGGAGACAAGGTCCGGGTAGAACTCACCCCTTATGACCTGTCCAAGGGGCGTATCACCTATCGCGAAAGATAGTCAGGGCGAGAGGTAGTCCGCCCTAACTCTCCTCCAACTCGGTTTCTTCTGCTTCCACCGTTACTTCCAGCTTGTCCTCCGCCCGGTTCAGTTGCACCAGGGCCGTGCCACCGGATTGGGCGAGGGGGCCGAACAGGACCAGCTCGGCCAGGGGCTTCTTGATATGTTCCTGGATCACACGGGCCATGGGCCTGGCCCCCATATGGATGTCATAGCCCTTTTCAACCAGCCACAGGCGCGCGTCCTCATCCACCTCCAGGGTAACCCGCTTCTCGTCGAGCTGGCCCTGTAGCTCTGTAAGGAATTTGTCGACCACGGTGAGAATCACGTCCTCACCCAGCGGCTGGAACTGGATGATGCTGTCGAGGCGGTTGCGAAATTCCGGGCTGAACATCCGGTTGATTGCCTCCATGCCGTCGCTGCTATGGTCCTGGGTGGTGAAACCGATGGTGCGACGGCTGATGGACTCGGCACCGGCGTTGGTGGTCATTACCAGTATCACATGGCGGAAGTCCGCCTTGCGGCCGTTGTTATCGGTCAGGGTGCCGTGATCCATGACCTGCAGCAGCAGGTTGAACACTTCGGGATGGGCCTTTTCCACCTCGTCCAGCAGCACTACCGCGTGGGGATGCTTGGTGACGGCATCCGTCAGCAGCCCTCCCTGATCAAAGCCGACATAGCCCGGAGGAGCGCCGATCAGGCGCGACACCGTGTGACGCTCCATGTACTCGGACATGTCAAAACGGATCAGTTCCAGCCCGAGCAGGCGCGCCAGCTGGCGCGTGACCTCGGTCTTGCCGACGCCGGTGGGACCCGCCAGCAGGAATGAACCGATGGGCTTGTCCCCCGACTTGAGCCCGGCGCGGGCCAGCTTGATAGAGGTCGCCAGGCTGCTGATCGCCTGGTCCTGGCCAAACACCACCATCTGCAGGTTTTTCTCCAGCTTCTGCAGGGTCTCCCTGTCATCGCTGTTGACTGACTTTGGCGGGATGCGGGCAATCTTCGCCACCACCATCTCGATGTCGCTCACCCCTATGACCTTCTTGCGCTTCGATGGGGGCAACAATTGCTGGTAGGCCCCCGCCTCGTCGATAACATCGATTGCCTTGTCGGGCAGGAAGCGGTCAGTGATATAGCGGGCGGAGAGATCAGTGGCGACGCGCAGGGCCTTATCGGTGTAGCGCAGGCCGTGGTGCTCCTCGAAACGCGACTTCAGGCCCTTGAGGATGCGATAGGCGTCGTCTGCACTGGGCTCGGTCACATCGATTTTCTGGAAGCGTCGGCTGAGGGCCTTGTCCTTGTCAAAAATGCCGCGGTACTCGTGGTAGGTGGTGGAACCGATACAGCGCAGCTTGCCGGAGCTCAGCAGCGGCTTCAGTAAATTGCTTGCATCCATGACACCGCCGGAGGCGGCGCCGGCGCCGATAATGGTGTGCACCTCGTCGATGAACAGGATGGCGTGGTCGCGCTTCTTCAATTCAGCCAGCAGGCCCTTGAAGCGCTTCTCGAAATCGCCCCGGTACTTGGTGCCCGCCAGCAAAGAACCCAGGTCGAGGGAATACACCACGCTGTCCTTGAGTATATCCGGTACGTCGCCATCGACGATTTTCTTGGCCAGGCCTTCCACGATGGCGGTTTTGCCCACGCCGGATTCCCCCACCAGCAGCGGGTTGTTCTTGCGCCTGCGCGCCAGTATCTGGGTGACCCGCTCGACCTCGGCCAGGCGCCCGATCAGCGGGTCGATGTGGCCGGCCTTCGCCTCCTGGTTCAGGTTTGTCGCGAAACTGTCCAGGGGATTTGCCTCGCCCTCCTCCGCTCCCGCCTCGCCGGTGCTGGCAGGGCCGGGCTCGCCGGGCTCATTATCGTTCGACACCTTGGAGATGCCGTGGGTAATGTAGTTCACGACGTCCAGGCGGGCGACGCTCTGGGTCTTGAGGAAAAAGACCGCCTGGCTTTCCTGTTCACTGAAAATGGCCACGAGGACATTGGCCCCGGTGACTTCGCTCTTGCCAGAGGACTGGACGTGAAACACCGCCCGCTGCAACACCCGCTGGAAGCCGAGGGTCGGCTGGGTGTCGCGGTTATCGTCATCAGCGGGGATCAGCGGCGTGGTGGCATCGACGAACTCCACCAGGTCGCCGCGCAGGCCGCCAATATCGGCGCCGCAGGCCTTCAACACCCGAATTGCATCGTTGTTGTCCAGCAGCGCCAGCAACAGGTGCTCCACCGTCATAAACTCGTGGCGCTTGCTCCTCGCGCCCCGGAAGGCATCGTTCAGCGTTTGTTCCAGGTCCTTACTCAGCATTTACCGCTCCCGGGGCCGTCAGCCCTCCGATGCCTCGATTTCACACAGCAAAGGGTGTCCGTTCTCCCTTGCATACTGGTTGACCTGGGCTGCCTTGGTTTCGGCAATATCCCGGGTGTAAACACCGCACACGCCCTTACCCTTGGTGTGCACGGTCAACATAACATGAGTGGCCTGCTCCCGGTTCATACGAAAAAACACCTCGAGCACTTCCACCACAAACTCCATCGGGGTGTAATCGTCGTTCAGCAGTATCACTTTGAACAGCGGGGGGCGCTTTAGTTCAGGCTTCGACTCCTGCAGTGCAAGCCCGCCCTCCGAGTCGCCCTCCTCCTTACTCATACGCCAGATATGGCCCGGCCGGATGTATTCCACTAAAACCATACTCATTTCGATGCGTAAATTTGACAGCACAATTGCTCTATATGGCTACATTATACGGGATTTCAATAGGGGGCAACGGCGAGACCGGAACCGCCCCGCTGTAAACCATCAGCAGAGCACCGCGCCACAAAGAAAAAGGGCCCGTGTTCCCACGAGCCCTCCCGGACTGCTTGTTCGACCGGAAACTAATCCATGGACTTGATAATAGCCTGGCCAAATTCTGAGCAGCTCAGCAGGGTTGCGCCCTCCATCAGTCGCTCGAAGTCATAGGTGACTGTGCCCTTCTGGATCGCGCCGTTCATGCCCTTTATGATCAGTTCAGCCGCCTCGTTCCAGCCCATATGGCGCAGCATCATCTCCGCCGAAAGAATCAGTGAACCGGGATTCACCTTGTCCTGGCCGGCGTATTTTGGCGCGGTGCCGTGGGTGGCCTCGAACAGGGCGATGGTGTCGGACAGGTTGGCGCCCGGGGCGATGCCGATGCCACCTACCTGTGCCGCCAGCGCGTCGGAGAGGTAGTCCCCGTTCAGGTTCAGGGTGGCGACGACGCTGTAATCCTTCGGACGAGTCAGTATCTGCTGCAGCATGGCGTCGGCTATGACGTCCTTGATGACAATCTCTTTGCCATTGTTGGGATTCTTGATTGACACCCAGGGGCCACCGTCCAGCAGCTGCCCGCCGAACTCCTCGCGGGCCAGTTCATAGGCCCAGTCGCGGAACGCGCCCTCGGTGAACTTCATGATGTTGCCCTTGTGCACGATGGTGACCGAGGGCAGGTCCTGGTCGATGGTGTACTGGATGGCCTTGCGCACCAGGCGCTTGGTGCCCTCCTCCGATACCGGCTTGATACCGATACCGCACATGTCGGGGAAGCGGATCTTGGTGGCGCCCATTTCCTTGATGATGAAGGTCACCACCTTTTTCGCCTCGGCCGGACCAGCCTGGTACTCCACGCCGGCGTAAATGTCTTCGGAGTTCTCGCGGAAAATAACCATATTGCAGGCCCCGGGATCTTTCACCGGCGATGGTACGCCCTCGAACCAGCGCACGGGACGCAGGCAGGTATAAAGGTCCAGCTCCTGGCGCAGGGCCACGTTGAGTGAGCGGAAACCACCGCCGACTGGTGTGGTCAGCGGGCCCTTGATGCCTACGCTGTACTCCTTGATGGCCGCAAGGGTTTCTTCCGGAAACCAGTCGCCATCGTACAATTCGGCGGCCTTCTCACCGGTATATATCTCCATCCAGGAAATTTTCTTCGCGCCCTTGTAGGCCTTTTTGACGGCCGCGTTCACCACTTCGATCATCACCGGGCTGATATCGACGCCGATTCCGTCGCCCTCGATAAAGGGGATAATGGGATTGTTCGGGACGTTCAGGCTGTAATCTTCATTGACGGTGATCTTCTCACCTTCAGAGGGAACCTGAATATGCTTGTAGCCCATAAAGTACTCCATTGCTGCTGTAGGATTCTTGAAATAGTTGCGGTGGCGAGCGAGCGCTTCACCGCTGGTAAAGCGGCGCACAGTGTAGCACGATTGCCCTCGATTCTCGTGCGGTGTCCACGTTTTTTTGGGGGCCGTGGTCCTTCTATCCATACGGTATCCATACGGTTCATCGCTTACATGCCCAGGATTATCCTCTTCAACAAACCCTACCAGGTACTCAGCCAGTTTAGCGATGAGCAGGGCCGGGCCACGCTTGCGGACTATCTTGCGGCCCCCGGTTTCAAGGCCGCGGGGCGGCTTGATTACGACTCGGAAGGGCTGTTGCTGCTCACGGATGACGGCGTGCTGCAGCAACAGATCGCCAATCCGCGCCACAGGCGCTGGAAGACCTATTGGGTGCAGGTGGAAGGCCAGGTGAGCGACGAGAGCCTGCATCATTTGAGTGCAGGCGTGCAACTCAAGGACGGTGTCAGCCTGCCGGCGCGGGCTCGGCGCATCAATCCTCCCGGCCTCTGGCCGCGGGAGCCGCCGGTGCGGGCGCGCAAGACCGTGCCGGACAGCTGGTTGGAGCTGAGTATCTGCGAGGGCCGCAACCGCCAGGTGCGGCGCATGACAGCTGCGGTGGGATACCCTACCCTGCGCCTTGTGCGAATCCGCATTGGCGACTGGTCACTGGGCGAGCTTCAGCCCGGCGAATTCCGGTATGTTGAGGTGACGCTGCAGGCCGGGGCGCCGAAACAGGCTAGCGGCAGGGGAAAACCCGTAAAACGAAGGAGTAGCTGAATGCAGGACTGGGCGCCACATGTCACCGTCGCCACCGTGATCGAGGAGCGGGGCCGCTACCTGCTGGTGGAGGAGCGCGACAAGTTCAACGGCGAACTGGTGTTCAACCAGCCCGCCGGCCACCTGGAGCCGGCGGAAACCCTGATCGACGCCGCCTTGCGGGAGACGCTGGAAGAGACAGGCTGGGAGATAGAGTTGCTGGGTATCCTAGGTACTGCCCTGTATACCGCCCCTGGCAACGAAATCACCTACTACCGCACGACCTTCCTGGGCAAGCCGCTGCGCCAGCTGCATGCGATTCCGCCTGACCCCGATATTCACGCCATCCATTGGCTGGACTACGAGGCAATCGTCGCCAACTCTGCTAGAATGCGCAGCCCGCTGGTGCTCGCCTCCATCGCACGGCATCGGCGTGGCCTGTGTTATCCCCTGGACCTGATTTACAACCCATGAGCCTGAACGCCTCCACCAAAGTAATCGTCGGCATGTCCGGCGGTGTCGATTCCTCCGTCTGTGCAGTACTGCTCAGGGAGCAGGGCTACGCGGTGGAAGGGCTGTTCATGAAGAACTGGGACGAGGACGACGGCACCGCGTATTGCACTGCCAGGCAGGACTATGCGGATGCACAGGCGGTGGCGGACTCACTCGGTATTCCCCTGCACGGGGCCAATTTCGCCGCAGAATACTGGGACAATGTCTTCGAGCATTTCCTCGAGGAGTACAGGGCGGGGCGCACGCCCAACCCGGATGTCCTGTGCAATCGGGAAATCAAGTTCCGCGCGTTCCTGGACTACGCGCGGGCGCTGGGCGCCGATGCCATCGCCACCGGGCACTACGCCCGCCGCGGTGAGTCGGATGGCCAGGGCACCCTGCTCAAGGGGCGCGACGCCAACAAGGACCAGAGCTATTTCCTCCACGCCGTCGGGCACCGTGAACTGGAGCAGACCCTGTTTCCCCTGGGTGAGCTGGAGAAGCCGGCGGTGCGCAGGCTGGCGCAGCAGCATGGGCTTGTCACCGCGAAGAAGAAGGATTCCACCGGCATCTGTTTCATCGGCGAGCGCCGTTTCACGGACTTTCTGCAACAGTACCTGCCGGCCAAGCCCGGCGAGATCCACAGCCTCGACGGCACCCTGCTCGGCCGCCACCAGGGCCTGATGTACCACACCATCGGCCAGCGCCAGGGCCTGGGCATAGGCGGCCTGGCCGGGCATGACGAGGCGCCCTGGTATGTGGTCGACAAGGACCTGGAACGCAATGTCCTGCTGGTAGTCCAGGGCAACGACCACCCTGCCCTGTTCAAGTCCAGCCTGTTCAGCCGCCAGATACTGTGGGTCGCCGGCAGTGAACCTGTGCTGCCACTGGCCTGCAGCGCCAAGGTGCGCTACCGTCAGGCTGACCAAGCCTGCGTCCTGAGACGCGAGGGACAGGGTCGGGATACGGTTTACCGGGTGGACTTCGAGCAACCGCAGCGGGCCGTGACCCCGGGGCAATCAGTCGTGTTTTACCAGGGCGAGCGCTGCCTGGGCGGCGGCGTTATCGAGCGCACGGTCCAGTGATGGAAAACGCCAGCATGCGCCCCGCACTGCAGCAGCAGACCCTCGCCCTGGCCGGAGTCGCCCAGGCCGCTCGACTGGTGGACCAGGTGTCGAAGACGGGGAGCTACCCGCTGGAGTTCCTGGGCCCCTCCATCAGCAGTCTGTTCCAATTCGATGCAGACTCGGTCGAGGAGATATACGGAGGTATTGCGGGCCTGAAGCTCGGCCTCAACAACCTCAGCAGCCTCCTGGCCAGTCGCCAGGCCGACGAGAATCGCGACCTGGCCCGCTATGTCTTTGCCATACTCTACCTTGAGCGCCAGTTCGCCGCCGACCAGGCGATGATGGCGGTGGTACACTCCCGCCTGCAACATGCCAGCTTTCGCGCTGAACATTTCTCCAACAACCTGCCCGACCTGTGCCACAGCATCTCGGGCATCTACCAGGATACGCTGAGCAAGTTGAAGTTCCGGATCAAGGTAAGCGGCAGCGCCCAGCACCTGCAGAACCCCAAGAATGCTGACATTATCCGCGCGTTGTTGCTGGCGGGAATTCGCTCGGCGTTCCTGTGGCGGCAGCTCGGAGGTCGCCGCTGGAAGCTGTTGCTGCAGCGCAAGCAACTGCTGCACACCTCGCAGCAACTGTCGCGCGGGCTTGGCGTGGTGTAAAATCCCCGCCTACCGTTTTTCGGAGCATCTGATGAAACTCTCAGCGCTGACTGCAGTGTCACCCATTGACGGCCGCTATGGCAACAGGACGGAGTCGCTGCGCGAGGTGTTCAGCGAGTTCGGACTGATCAAACGCCGCGTGCTGGTGGAAGTGCGGTGGTTGCAGTGCCTGGCCGCGCACGAGGGCATTCCCGAGGTGCCGGGCCTGTCCAGGGCAGCCACTCGGACACTGAATAACATCGCGGAAAAATTCAGCGAAATCGACGCCCGTCGCATCAAGGACATCGAGGCGACCACCAACCACGACGTAAAAGCCGTGGAGTACTTTATCAAGGAGCGCTTCGACGGCAATAGCGAATTGAAAGCCATCGCGGAATTCGTCCATTTCGCCTGTACCTCAGAGGATATCAACAACCTGGCCCACGCCCTGATGTTGCGCGACGGCCTGCACACAGTGCTGCTGCCGGTGATGAAGTCGATCGCAACGAAATTGACCGACCTTGCACATGACTCAGCGGCTGCAGCAATGCTCTCGCGCACCCACGGCCAGACGGCGAGCCCGACCACCATGGGCAAGGAGATAGCCAACGTGGTGGCGCGCCTGCGGCGCCAGCTGGAGCAACTGGAGCGCATCGAGTTCCTTGGCAAGATCAATGGCGCGGTGGGGAACTATAACGCCCACCTGGCCGCCTACCCCGAGGTGGACTGGCAGGCCAACGCCGAAGCATTCGTCACCTCACTGGGCCTTGCCTGGAACCCCTACACCACCCAGATTGAACCGCACGATTACATGGCGGAGTTGTTCGACACACTGGCGCGCTTCAACACTATCCTGGTGGATTTCAACAGGGATATCTGGGGCTATATCAGCCTGGGCTACTTCAAGCAGAAGACGGTGGCCGGCGAGGTGGGCTCCTCCACCATGCCCCATAAGGTAAACCCAATCGATTTTGAAAACTCCGAGGGCAACCTCGGCCTCGCCAACGCAGTCCTGCAGCACATGGCCGCCAAGCTGCCGGTGAGTCGCTGGCAGCGTGACCTGACCGACAGCACCGTGCTGCGCAACATGGGCGTGGGCGCGGCCTACAGCCTCATTGCCTACGAGTCGGCGCTCAAGGGCATTGGCAAGCTTGAGCTCAATGCAGCGCGCCTGGCGGAGGACCTCGACAACAGCTGGGAAGTGCTAGCCGAAGCTATCCAGACCGTCATGCGGCGCTACGGTATCGAAAAGCCCTACGAAAAGCTCAAGGAACTGACGCGGGGCCAGACCATGAGCGCCCAGCTGATACAGGATTTTGTTTCCCGCCTTGCGCTTCCGGACGAGGCGCGCAGCGAGTTGCTCGCCCTGACACCGGCCGGCTATATCGGCAACGCCGTGGCGCAGGCCAGGTCGATAGAGTAGCCGCAATGGTTGCAGCGGGGTTCAATTTCGACAGCAAGGCTTTCCTCGCCGAGTACTGGCAACGCAAACCGCTGCTGATTCGCAACGCCTTCAACTCATTTTCCAGCCCACTGCCGGCAGACGAGCTGGCAGGCCTGGCGCTTGAAGAGGATATCGAGTCGCGCATTATCGAGTACCGGCGTGGGCAATGGTGTCTGCAGCACGGCCCATTCAGGGCCGAGGATTTCAAGCGCGACAGCCCCTGGACCTTGCTGGTGCAGGCCGCTGACCACTACATCCCGGCCGTGGCGGAACTGCGCCAACTGGTGGATTTCCTGCCCAGCTGGCGCCTGGACGACGTCATGGTGAGCTATGCCGTGGACGGTGGCAGCGTTGGCCCCCACTACGACAATTACGATGTCTTCCTGCTCCAGGGCGAAGGCGAGCGCCACTGGCAGCTCGGGCAGTTCTGCAATTCCCGATCGCCGCTGCTGCCCCACGACGAGTTGCGCATACTGGCCGACTTCGCCTGCACGGAGGACCATATACTCGGGCCGGGAGATATACTGTATGTGCCTCCCGGCATGGCCCACTGGGGGGTGGCACGGGGCGAGTGCACTACATTCTCCATCGGTTTTCGAGCGCCGCGAATCAATGATATGGTGTCGCGCTGGGCCGACAGCCTGCTGGAGCGTCTGGACCCTGAAACCTTCTACACTGATGGCGACATGGGTCCGGCGACGCGGGCCGGGGAGATTCGGCCGCGTGATCTCGAACGGGCGCGCGCCCAGGTCTGCGCCGCGCTCGATAAGGCCATGGATAAT
>JBFZEF010000163.1:0-3188 GCA_041307045.1 Halioglobus sp. | reverse complement strand
TGCCGCAGTGTTGGTAAGCGAGAAAAGCCCATAAGTTTAGCTGTCTGCAAACTGCTCGGACTTGAGTTTCCGCTGCTTCCATTCAGCCACTGTCGTGACGTGGTAGTCGAGGTATCGAAGGCTGGAGGCATGGGTGTGCTGGCGGCCAGCGGCTTTACTTCCGAACAATTCGGGATCGAGTTGGCTTGCTGGCTGCATCTTCCGCTGTAAATAACGTCGTACTCAAGCCGGCGGGCCGGCAATGCGCCGGCTGTTGCCCCGACATCCCACCCCCTGGAAATACCGCGTAAAGTGGGGAGACTCCGGCCGGATCGGCGTTTATGATGGCGTTCCTGAATGGGTTGGGGTTGGCGCGCACTTCAACCCTGCGAGCCGGCACCCCGTCGGGTGACCATTTTTCTGTTTGCAGGAGATGCGAATGTTTTCAGCAATATTGATTACCAGGGATGACACCGGCCAGTCCGTGACTGTGGCAAGTATGCACGAGGCACAGCTGCCCGAGGGCGACGTCAGTATCGACGTCGAATACTCGACCCTGAACTACAAGGACGGGCTTGCCATTACCGGCAGCTCGCCCGTGGTTCGTAAGTTCCCCATGGTGCCCGGCATCGACCTGGCGGGGGTTGTTACCAGCAGCAGCCACGCCGACTGGAAAGCGGGTGACCGGGTAGTGCTCAACGGCTGGGGCGTCGGCGAAACCCATTGGGGCGGGCTGGCGCAGAAAGCCCGTCTGAATGGCGACTGGCTGGTGCCGCTGCCGTCGGCGTTTACCAGCCGCCAGGCGATGGCGATCGGCACTGCGGGCTACACCGCGAGCCTGTGCGTCGAAGCGCTGCTGGCGCAGGGCGTGGCGCCCGCTCAGGGCGAGGTACTGGTCACCGGCGCCACCGGCGGCGTGGGCAGTGTCGCCATCGCCCTGCTGGCCAGGGCGGGCTTCAGGGTCGTCGCCGCTACCGGCAAGGCCTCCGAGTCGGACTATCTGCGGCAACTGGGGGCAAGTGATATTGTGGACCGCGCCGAGCTGTCGGCAGCGGGCAAGCCCATGCAGAAGGAGCGCTGGGCCGGTGTGGTTGATTCGGTGGGTAGCCATACCCTGGCCAACGCCTGTGCCCAGACCCGCTACGGCGGCGTGGTAGCCGCCTGTGGCCTGGCCCAGGGCATGGACTTCCCGGCCTCGGTGGCGCCCTTTATCCTGCGCGGGGTATCGCTGCTGGGTATCGACAGCGTGATGGCGCCCAGGCCGCCGCGGCTGGCCGCGTGGAAACGCCTGGCGGCGGACCTGGACCCGGCCGCGCTGGAGTTGATCGCCACCCAGATCGGCCTGGCCGAGGCTATCGCTGCGGCGGCTGACCTCATGGCGGGCAAGGTGCGCGGTCGCATCGTCGTCGACGTAAACAGGTGACGCGTTATATTAACCGGGAGAGCACCCATGTCTGACGCAGTATTGTTCGAAGCCCGCGCTGACGGCATCGCCGTTATCACCCTGAATCGGCCCGAGGCGCGCAACGCGCTCGGCAAGGACATTCGCGATGGGCTCTTTCAGGCCTGGGAGCGATTCGAGGGTGACCCGGCGCTGCGCATCGCCATCCTCACCGGTGCGGGGGACAAGGCCTTTTGTGCCGGCGGCGATCTCAAGGAAATGGTGACAACCGGGATGAAGGTGCCACCTCGGGACCTCTTTCCCCTGCCCTACGATACGATTGAGTTGTCCAAGCCAACCATCGCCGCAGTGAACGGCGTGGCGTTTGCCGGCGGCTGGATGATCGCCCAGGCCTGCGACCTGTGTGTTGCCAGCACCAGCGCCAGGTTCGCGGTGACGGAAGTAAAAGTAGGCCGCAGCTCGCCCTGGGCCGCACCCCTGATTCACATGATCCCGCAGCGCATCATGATTGAGATACTCCTGACCGGTAAACCGATAACGGCGCAGCGGGCCTATGAGATCGGCCTGGTCAACCGGCTGGCACAACCCGACCAACTGATGGACACTGCCCTGGCACTGGCTGCCGACATTCTCGATGGCGCCCCCTTGTCGGTGCGGGCGGCGCGGGAGACCGTCATGCTCGCGACCGAGATGGGCCGTTCGGCGGCATTGGCAGCCGCCAGGCATGCCTCCGAACTGTGCTACCACAGCGAGGACGCACAGGAAGGCCCCAGGGCTTTTGCCGAGAAGCGAAGCCCGCAGTGGAAAGGTCGCTAGCGTACTGCGACGGCGTGCAAACTGACGATCACAGGATGCAGGGCCACATCGAGCCGGGTTTTGAAGCTGTGGCGGATGCCTTTCGCCACAATTTCTCCCATCACGGTGATGTCGGTGCGGCCTGCGCGGTCTACCTGCGGGGACAGTGCGTGGTTGACCTCTGGGGAGGACTGGCGGATGTCGACAGCGGGCGTCCCTGGGACAGGGATACCATTGCGCTGGTTTTTTCGGCGGCCAAGGGACCGACAGCGACCTGTATTCACAGGCTGGTGGAGCGGGGACTGCTGGATATCGACCTGCCCATTGCCCACTACTGGCCGGAGTTCGGCTGCAACGGCAAGGAGGCGATAAGCACTCGCATGGTGCTGTGCCACCGGGCCGGGCTCGCTGCCGTGGAAGGGGATCTGCGCCTGGAGGAAGTGCTGGCCTGGGACCCCGTAGTGGCGGCCATCGCCGCGCAGCGGCCCAACTGGGAGCCGGGCACCATGCATGGCTACCATGCGCGTTCCTTCGGTTGGATCCTGGGCGAGTTACTGCGCCGGATTACCGGGCAGATGCCCGGTCACTACCTGCAGCGGGAAATAGCCGGGCCCCTGGGGTTGCGCTATTGGGTGGGCCTGCCCGAGCAGGAGCTGGCTGCCTGCGCGAAGCTGATTCCGCCGGAAGGGGGCAGCGACGCGGTCGCCGCGCTGTTGGGCGAGAACAGCCTTACCGCCCGGGTCATGAGCGGCCCCAGCAAGCTGTTTGGCTATAACCAGATGTGGAACCGGCCCGAGATACTCAGGGCCCAGATGCCCTCATCCAACGGCGTGGGCGATGCGCGCTCGCTGGCACGCTTCTACGCGGCTCTCAACGGCGACATCGACGGCGTGCAGCTGCTGGGGGCCGCGCAGCTGGCCCGCGCTTGTGAGCCGCAGTCGCGGGGGCCTGATGCGGTTATTTTCAAGGAGACCTGCTTCGGCCTGGGGTATAGCCTGCAGCCGATGGTAGC
>JBFZEF010000158.1:0-5612 GCA_041307045.1 Halioglobus sp. | reverse complement strand
GTTCAACCCCATGCACTGGGTCCGCAGCGGTTTCGATGGTTTCAACCGCACCGAGATGGCGATCGATTACTACGACAACATCATGTTTCATGGGGCGACCTTCAACGACATGGCGAAGAACGGGGCGCCCTTTATTGCCATCAATGCAACCGACCTCGGCAGCGGCCTGCGTTTCACCTTCACCCAGGGCAGCTTCGACCTGATCTGCTCTGACCTCGGCAGCTACCCGGTGGCGCGGGCGGTGACAGCATCTTCAGCGGTACCCGTCGCCTTCCCGCCGGTTGTCCTGGCCAATCACGCCGCCGACTGCGACATCAGCCAGACCTCACAATGGCAGCAGCTGAACCAGTTGGAACCAGAGAGCAGCGTGCAGGCCCGCCTGCTCAAAGGCACCAAATCCTACAGGGACGCCGGGAAACGCAAGTACATCCACCTGGTGGATGGCGGCGTCGCGGATAACCTCGGGCTGCGTGTGCTGATCGACCGGGTCGAAGCCCTGAATGAGCGGAAATTCAAGCGCCTGACGAGCGGATCAATCAACAACATCCTGGTCATTCTGGTCAATGCCCAGGTGAATCCGGAACGCCTGATTGAAGAGTCGGCGGGCTCGCCCTCCGTTGCCGCGACCATGGACGCCGTCAGCAGCGCCCAGTTCGACAGCTACAATCGGGAGACCCTGGATCGCCTCCGCAAACTGCTGGCCGAACTCGAGGAGCATGCCAAAGAGACTGGCCTGCCAACCCGGGTACATTTCGCCGAGGTCAGTTTCGAGCATGTCAAGGTTGATGAGGTCAACCGATTGCTCAACGCCCTGCCCACCACCCTGGAGCTGGAAGATATCGACGTCGACCGGCTGATCGTCGCCGGCAGGTTGTTATTGCGCAACAATCCTGACTTCCAGGCGTTCAAGCAGAGTACCAACGCCAGCCTGGCACCGGGCGCAATCACTATGGAAGACATGTGCCAATATATCGACCACCCCATCTGCAGGCCTGACCCCGCGGCCCAATAAGCGCCAGCCGGCCCGTGGCCTGCAATGACTCAGGCGGCCGATGCTGGCATACTGCGGCAAAAAATCCACTCGGGAGACCACCATGCGCTTGCGCTGCATCCCACCCGGCCTGCTCGGCCTGCTGTTGCTGACTCCCCTGTGCGTTGCCGACGCGCCAGTTGCCGAGCCCCTTGTTGCCAGGACTATGGTTGCCGGGACCATGGTAGTGAGAGACGACCAGGGCCGGCCCCTGCCCCGGGTCATGGTGACCCAGTCACCGCTGGCCCAGCCGACTGCGGACCTCAGTGACGACGGCTATGCCCCGCACGGTGTGACCAATACCAGTGCGGCGGTGCTCACCCGCTTCACCAATGCGGCGGGCGAAGTCCGTTTCGACCCGCCGCCGGGGCCTGTTAACTACCGCGCCCGGGCCCAGGGCTACGTGGATGCCCATTTCCCGGCGCTCGAGGGTGAGCTGGCCATGCAGCGGATGACCCCGGAGCAGCTGATCGCCAGCTTCCCCTCCAACGTCTGGTTGTCCCAGCTGGATTTTGGCGGCGATGCGGACCTGAAAAAAACCTTCCAACTCAATTGCGCCTTCTGCCACCAGCAGGCCTCGCCCTTCATGCGCAACGAACGCACCCAGGAGCAGTGGCTGGAGGTCATCCAGCGCATGAACAGCTATGGCGCGCGCCTGCCCACGGACGACCACCAGAGGGTGGCCACCCTGCTGCGGGAGGAGTACCGGCGCCTGCGGGAAAACCCCGAATCCATCCCGGCCCCGCTGCCCTGGGGCGACTACCTGTCCGGAATCGAGATGACCGAGTGGCCCATCGGCGACGGCTTTTCCCAGATGCACGACTTCCTGCTGCACCCGAACGGCTTCGTCTACGTTGGCGACAACCTGTTTGACCGCATCTATGAGCTGGACCCGAATACCGGCAAGTACACCGTCTACAAGGTGCCTCACGCCGAGGATATGACCCTGGGGGGCATCATGGGCAACCGTTTCAAGGTGTTCCCCAAGATGTACAACTTCATGGGCGTGCACTCCTTCGCCTACTCGAAGCGGGACGGCAATATTTTCATCACCCCTTCCATGCAGCAGGCACTGCTGGAGTTTGATATCAAGACGAAGCAGTTCATCGCCCACGCGATGCCGGAGGGCTACTACCCGCACACCATCCGGGTGGATGACAAGGACCGGGTGTGGTTTACCCTGGCCCTGTCGTCGCAGGTGGCCATGTTCGATCGAGGCACGAAGGAATTCACGGTCTATGACCTGCCAGCGCGGAGCGCGAGGGAGTGGCTCATCCTCAAATCCCTGCCGGTGATGTTCAGCATCAGCCCCGAGAACCGTCCCCAGCCGGATCCCGACCGGGCGGGTACCGGCCTGCCCATGCCCTACGGTATCGACATCACCCCCGACGGCATGGTGTGGGTGGCCCGGCTCTACGCCAATGACCTGGCCCGGATCAACCCGGACACCGGCGAGGTCACCATGATCGAGTTTCCCTTCCAGGGTCCCCGCCGCCTGCGCACGGACGCCGAGGGCAACCTGTGGATCGTCGCCTTCCAGGATTCCCTGCTGGTGAGATACGTCCCCGCCACGGGCGAGTTCAGCAGTTTCAAGCTGCCGGTGATCAACGAGGTGCCCTATGCCCTCAACGTGGATCGGGACCGCGGCGTGGTGTGGGTCAACGGCAACCAGTCGGACACCATCCTGGCCTTTGATATCGCCACCGAGAGCTGGCAGGTGTATCCCCTGCCGCGCCAGCGATTTTTCACCCGGGACATCGAGATCTCGGAGCAGGACGGCGCCGTTTACACCAGCAATTCACACTTCCCCACCTGGCAGTCCGAGGGCGGGGTGCCCACTCTACTGCGCATTACTCCACTGGCCCCGTAAGTGATGCCGGTAAACCTGTCGCGGCAGCTGGCCCGCGCGCTGGCCGTAATCCCCGGCCTCTGCTGCGCCCTGGCGGCGGCGGAGACGGGCTGGCCCTACTACGGCGGCGACCAGGGCGGTCGCCACTACTCCGAGGCCGGGCAGATCCACCGCGGCAATGTGCAGGAGCTGGACGTCGCCTGGATATTTCGCAGCGGCGACGTGGCGACCTACGGCCCGCAGATGGAAAAGACCTCCACCCAGAGCACTCCAATCCTGCTGCCGGAAGCGGCCGGCGAGTCGCTGGTGTACTGCACGCCGTTCAACCGCGTCATCGCCCTGGACCCCGCCAGCGGCGAGCGCCGCTGGAGCTTTGACCCGCAGATCGACCAGGGCGGAGACCGCCCCTTCCGCTGCCGCGGCGTGAGCTACGCGCTGGAGCCCCGGGCCGCCATCGGCGAGCACTGCCGCCATCGCCTCTTCCTCAGCACCCACGACCGCAGGCTGTGGGCCATCGACGCGCTGGACGGCAAACCCTGTGACGGGTTCGGCGCCGGCGGCAAGGTGCTGCTCTTTGGTGAGGAGGGCCTCGTCGCGGGGGACGTCAGCAATTCCTCGGCGCCGGTAGTGGCCGCCGGCGTGGTGGTGACCGGCTCCACCGTGATCGATTTCGTGCGCGCCACCACGCCCCGCGGCACCGTGCAGGCCTTCGACAGCTTCAGCGGCCGGCCCCTGTGGCAGTTCGACCCCCTGCTGGGCCACCCCGACAGCGGCAGCGCCAACGTCTGGGCGCCGATCTCGGTGGATGAAAAAAATGGCCTGGTGTTCCTCCCCACCAGCAGCCCGTCACCTGACTACTACGGCGTGGGTCGGCCGGGCGATAACCCCTACGCCAACAGCGTGGTCGCGCTTGCGTTGCACAGCGGCGAATACCGCTGGCACTTCCAGCACGTGCGCCACGACCTGTGGGACTACGACACCCCCGCGCAACCAATCCTGTTCGACTGGCGCAAAGACGGCGAGAATGTTCCCGCCCTGGCCCAGTTGACCAAGCAGGGCTTCGTGTTCGTCCTCAATCGCCTGACCGGTGAACCCCTGTGGGAGATTACCGAGCAGCCCGTGCCACCCTCGAGCATTGCGGGAGAGCGCGTCGCCCCCACCCAGCCCAAGCCCATCGCCCCACCCCAGTTGCTGGATCCCTTCCTGATGCCCGCGGATGCCTGGGGCCTGACGCCCTGGGACCGCGCTGACTGCGCCGAGCAGCTCGCGGCCCTGGAAAACCTGGGCCTGTTCACCCCCAACAGCGAAAACCTGACGTTGATGTTCCCCGGCAGCCTCGGCGGACCCAACTGGGGCGGCGGCGCCCTGCTGGGAGACAGCGGCATACTGCTGGTCAACGTCAACAATGTGGCCTTCACCGGCCAGCTGATCCCTACCCCCACGGCGAACGACCCTGCCAGCCGCAAACACGACCATCCCGCCGCGGGACATCGCATGCAGGTCACCATGGAGGGTACGCCCTACAACATCGAGATCGGCAGCCTGCAATCATTCCTGGGCATTCCCTGCAATCCTCCGCCCTGGGGCAAGCTGGTGGCGGTGGACCTGTTCAAAGGCAGCATCGCCTGGGAGACCGCCCTGGGCTCGGTGCACGAAATGGGGCCTATCCCGGCACCATTCCATATCGAGTGGGGCACCCCCAACCTGGGCGGGGGCATCGCCACCGCAGGCGGCCTGTTCTTCATCGGCGCGACCATGGACCGGCAGTTTCGCGCCTTCGACGTCAGCAACGGGGAGACGCTGTGGCAATACACCCTGCCGGTGGACGCGGCCGCCACGCCCATGACCTACGAATACCGGGGCCGGCAGTACGTGGTGGTCAACGCCGGTGGCCACCACATGTTCGGCCGCAAGACGGGCGACTACCTGTATGCCTTCGCGCTGCCGGACTGACGGCGGCGGGGTCCGCCAGCTCATCCAGGCCCGACACACCACCCCAAGCTGTAATACGGCTGAAACTGTAGTCTAATAGGCCGGCAAAATTGCAACAGCACTGCATTGTTCCAAAGGGGCAGATGAGCATCGGGCTATCAAGGGCACGCACCGGGATAAACCACCGCAATCCTGAACGACGCCCGGGCGCTGCAGGGCCCGTGTCATGAGCGAACTGCTGTCCACAGACTGGTTCGTATGGGGCATCGGGCTCATCCTGGGCTTCCAGTTGCTGGTGGTGCTGCTTGGCGAGGCGATCTACCGCGCCAATCGCCGCGCGCTGCCAATCGCCCGTATCTTCGGCGCACTGCGCAACGTCGTATTACCACTCGGCGTCCTGGACATATTCCTGACCCGCCTGCTCGAGATCGAGCGCGGGTCGGTGTCGGTGCGCCTGGTCGAGACCGCGCTGTGGGTCAGCATCGTGTACGTAGTTCTGCTGGCGTTCAACGCGGTGGTATTCGAGAACGCCGCCCGGGACAGCTGGCGCAGTCGCGCACCGAAACTGTTCCAGGACCTGATCCGGTTGCTGCTGGTGGTGATCGGCGCCGCCATCGTACTGTCGGTGGTGTGGCGCCAGGATCTCGGCGGGCTCGTCGCAGCACTGGGGGTCGGCTCGATCGTGCTTGGCCTCGCGCTGCAGGAGACCCTCGGCAACCTGATGTCCGGCATTGCCCTGTTCTTCGAACGGCCGTTCACCGTAGGCGACTTCATTGCGGTCAGCGACAAGCGCGGCCGGGT
>JBFZEF010000157.1:0-5441 GCA_041307045.1 Halioglobus sp. | reverse complement strand
ATAGAGAGAAGCGCGGCAGCGACCACCCCGCATTGGTCATTTTTTAACCAGGCCTGAGGCCGCAATCCACCGGTCCACCCTCCGTACGCGTCGAGCCGCTACAGCGGGACACTGGCAGAAAATTGCCTCCCCATAGGCTCTCCATCCAGCTTATACTTTCGCTGCGCGCCTGAACGGGAGCTGTATTCGATCAGCCGCGCTCGTTTCGGCTTGTCTTTTTCATTCATGTGAAAATAAGCCATTGATCGACGCATCCTTCGTTCACGCCGCTCCGCCTGCGCGCTAGCCCTGATTGGAGCCGACCCGTGAGTGCAGTCACCCGGAAACTTTCGTTCCTCGACCGTTACCTGACGGTCTGGATCTTTGCCGCAATGGCGCTGGGCGTGGGCCTGGGCTACTTCGTGCCCGGCACCGAGGCCTTCATCAACCGCTTCCAGGTCGGCACCACCAACGTGCCGATTGCTTTGGGCCTGATTCTCATGATGTACCCGCCTTTCGCCAAGGTGCGCTACGAGGAGCTGCCCGACGTCTTCCGCGACAAGAAGGTGCTGGGCCTGTCGCTGATGCAGAACTGGATTATCGGCCCGGTGCTGATGTTCGTGCTGGCCATCGTATTCCTGCACGACAAGCCAGAGTACATGGTGGGCCTGATCATGATCGGTCTGGCGCGCTGCATCGCCATGGTCATCGTCTGGAATGAACTCGCCAGGGGCTCGACGGAGTACGCGGCGGGCCTGGTGGCCTTCAACTCGATCTTCCAGGTGCTGTTCTTCAGTGTCTATGCCTGGCTGTTCATTACCGTGCTGCCGCCGCTGTTCGGGCTGTCCGGTTCCGTGGTGGACATCTCCATCGGCCAGATCGCCGAGAGCGTCTTCATCTATCTGGGCATCCCCTGCATCGCCGGCGTGCTGACGCGCGTGATCATGCTGCGCTTCGTCACCAGGGAGTGGTATCACACGCGCTTCGTGCCCAGGATCGGGCCGATCACGCTGATCGCGCTGCTGTTCACCATCGTCGTGATGTTCAGCCTGAAAGGCCAGCTGATCGTCACCATTCCCTTCGACGTGGTGCGGATCGCGATCCCGCTGCTGCTCTACTTTCTGATCATGTTCCTGTTCTCGTTCTTCATGAGCAAGCGCCTGGGCGCGAACTACGAAAAGAGCGTGACCCTGTCGTTCACCGCGGCCAGCAACAACTTCGAATTGGCCATCGCGGTGGCCATCGCGGTGTACGGCATCAACTCGGGGGCGGCATTTGCCGCGGTCATCGGGCCGCTGGTGGAGGTGCCGGTGATGATCCTGCTGGTCACTCTCGCACTGTGGTTCCAGAGAAAGTACTTCGCCGCGGTGCCGGCAAACCCGGGACAAAGTCGTTGAGATCGAGAAATAGCTTGCCGGTAGTCCGATTCAAACAGGCGGTGACGGTGGTTGTCCTGGTACTCGCCGTCGCTTTTATCCTGCTGCGTCTGTGGCAGGGTCCGGAGGTGCCTGGATACCGTATCGAACCAATGCCACTGGTGCAGACGGTGGTCGCCACCGGGCGCGTTGTGTCTGTCTCGCGCGCGCTGATAGGCAGTGAACTGACCGGTGTGGTGCTGGAGCGTCGAGTACAGGAAGGCGACAAAGTCATGCCCGGCAATGTCCTGCTGGTACTGCGTGAGGATGATATCCCGGCGCAGATACGTCAGCTCGAGGCCGCGCTGGACCAGCTGGAAAATACCACGCGCCCGCAGGCTAAAGTGGCGCTGAACCGGGCCGAGGTAGAGCTGGACCAGGCGATTCGTGAAACAGAGCGACGGCGCAGCCTGGCGGATCGTTCGAGCCTGTCTGCAGAGGCACTTGAGCAGGCTGAGCAACAGGAGATCCTGGCCCGCAATGCCGTCGAGACAGCCCGGCTGGCATTGAGTGCGCTGGCAACAGGAAGCACTGAGGAAACACGGTTGCGCGAGCAGCTGGCGTCGCTGCAGGCAAAACTGGCCAGGACCGTCATTCGCGCCGAGGTAGCCGGTACGGTGCTGACCCGTAATGTTGAACCCGGCGATCTGGTCCAGCCGGGCCGTGTGCTGTTCACCATCGCACTCAGCGGCGACACCGAGATACGTGTACCGCTGGATGAAAAAAACCTCTCGCTGCTGTCACTGGAGCAAAACGCCAGCATCATCGCCGACGCCTACCCGGACAAGCCGTTTCCTGCCAGTATCAGTTTCATCGCCCCTGCAGTCGACCCAACGCGCGGCACGGTGGATGTCCGCCTGACGGTTGATCCCGTGCCCGACTTCCTGCTGCAGGACATGACCGTGTCGGTCAATATTGAAACCGGACGCCGTGATCGGGCACTTGCCATTCCGAATGATGCACTCATCGGACTGCAAGGCAACAGCGCGCAGGTGCTGGCGCTGCGCGAGGGCAAGGTGCAACGTACAACCGTGACACTGGGCCTGCGCGGTCTGGCGATGTCCGAAGTGCTAAGTGGCTTGCAGGCAGGCGACACCGTTCTGGCGGACGTCACCACATCGCTGGCGGACGGAACACGGGTCCGCATTACCGAACAGGCCCCGCCGGTTTCCGCAACAAGCAGCGGCCCTGCCACCCCCGATGATCTGCCGGTAAACCTGAATTGATCCGGTTTCTGCGTAGACTATGGACCGAGTGGACCATAGCGATCACTTTTCTGCGCGACGGACGCGCCCAGACCGCCATGATTATCGTTGGCATTGCCGTTGGTGTAGCGGTCATTGTATTTGTGTCTGCGCTCATAGGAGGGCTGCAATCGAATATCATTGCACGCACGCTGGGTACCCAGGCGCACATTCGCCTGTTATCACCCGATGAGGTCAACATCGTGTTGCGGCCGGCGCCGGGCACGCTGCAACTGTTGCAGGAAGACAAACGGGCACAGCGCCTGCGTTCGATCAATAACTGGCAGAGCATCACTGCCGCTCTCGACGGGCTGCCCCTGTTGACGGCGGTATCTCCTGTCGTCTCCGGACCTGCGTTTGCGCGGCGCGGCGAGGCCCTCGAATCAGTCGCACTGGTTGGCATCGATGTCGAGCGTTACCAGCGCATCATCCCGTTGCGTGACTATATACACGCAGGCCAGCTGCGCGTGGGAGGGGGTGATGCGATGATCGGCAGACAACTCGCTGAAAAGCTGGGTTTACGCGTGGGTGACAAACTGCGGTTGGAAACTGGTCAGCAGAATAATGCTGTGGTGAACATCGCCGCCGTATTTGATCTCGGTGTGCGTGAGCTGGATGCACGTTACGTCTATCTTGACCTGAAGCAGGCCCAGGCACTTTTGAACCTGCCCGGCGGCGTCACGGTCATCGATGTGACAGTTGAAGACATCTTCAGCGCTGACAAGATCGCGAGAAAGATCGAACGGTTGACCTCGTTGAAAACAGAAAGCTGGATGGAAACAAACGCACAGCTGATGAGTGCGTTGACCTCACAGAGCTTGTCCACCAACATGATCAAAGTGTTTGTTGCCATATCGGTTGCATTTGGCATTGCCAGTGTATTGTCGGTCAGCGTGGTACAGCGCACCCGCGAGATCGGCATCATGCGCGCCACCGGCGCAACACAGCAACAGATCCTGCGCGTGTTCCTGATCCAGGGCGGCGTTCTGGGCCTGTTGGGTTCGATCATCGGGGTTGCAGTCAGTTATACGCTGGTGTGGGGTTTCAATACCTACGGGCCGGGCCTGTTCCATATACCGGTGGCACAGTCACTTGTCGTGTGGTCGGTGGTGCTGGCCACACTGACCGGCGTACTGGCGGCGGCCGTACCATCGCGACGCGCCGCCCGTCTGGACCCGGTGGTGGCAATACGCTATGTCTGATAGCCAACAGGTTTTGAGACTTGAGGCGCTGCGCAAGTCCTACAACGTCGGGCTGCCAAATGAGACCGAAGTATTGCATGGCATAGATCTGGTCATCGGCCGCCATGACTTTGCAGCACTGATCGGGCCTTCCGGATCCGGCAAGAGCACGCTACTCAATATCATCGGACTGCTCGACAAACCCAGCGAGGGGGAACTCTATCTGCTCGAGCAGCCAACCAGCACCATGGATGATGACGCCCGCACCGCCCTGCGCGGCAGCGCGATAGGCTTTGTGTTCCAGTTCCATCACCTGATCCAGGCGTTTACTGCAATTGACAATATCCTGATGCCGCTGATGCTGAAACAGGGTAAACCCGACCGCGCGGCGGTTGAACGCGCCCGCAGCCTGCTCGCCGCCGTCGGTCTGGAGAAGTTCGCCCGTACCCCGCCCAACCAACTGTCTGGCGGCCAGCAACAACGGGTCGCCATTGCCCGGGCACTGGTGACTGAACCGGCGCTGCTGCTGGCGGATGAGCCCACGGGCAACCTCGACACCCACACCGCGGCGGAAATATTTGAACTGTTCCGCCAGTTCAACCGTGAATTCGGTTGTGCCGTATTACTGGTCACCCATGACCTGCGGCTGGCTGCCGCCTGCGACCGCACCATCAATCTGGTAGACGGGCAGCTTGTCGACGATGCGTTGAATAAAAACAGTGTGCTGACGAGTTAAGCTGTCAGTATCGGGCAAGGTGTTGGATAGACTTAATGCTCAAAGGGCGTGACATCGCCCTTGCCGACCCGCAATATCACCGGCACATCATCGGCCAGATCGACCACCGTGGTGGGCTCCATCCCGCAGTAGCCGCCGTCGATCACCAGGTCCACTTCATGCTGCAGGGTGTCGCGGATGTCGTAGGGGTCGAGCATCGGGTACTCCTCGCCGGGCATGATCAGGGTCACGCTCATCAGCGGCTCCCCCAGGTCGGCCAGCAGGGCCGCGGCAATGCGATTGTCGGGCACCCGCAGGCCCACGGTCTTGCGCTTGGGGTGCATCAGCCGGCGCGGCACCTCCGAGGTCGCCTTCAATATGAAGGTATAGGGGCCCGGGGTGCTGTGGCGCAGCAGGCGATAGACCGCGTTGTCGACCTTGGCGTAGGTGGCGATTTCGGACAGGTCGCTGCACACCAGGGTAAAGTTGTGGCGGTCATCCAGTTTGCGGATGCGGCGGATCCTGTCGAGGGCGGTCTTGTCACCGATGTGGCAGCCCAGGGCGTAGGCCGAGTCGGTGGGATAGACCACCACGCCGCCGGCGCGAATGATATCCGCCGCGCTGCGGATCAGCCTGACCTGGGGGTTGTCCGGGTGAATCTGGTAGAACTGGCTCACGGCCGGCCGCTCCCGGCGCCCATCACGGGCGGGACGAGCCAGCGCTCCCAGACGCCGCGCAGGCCATCGAGAGGGGGTATGTTCACCCCGGGCCGGGGGCTGTAGGGGCCGTCCCGGTGGTAATCCGAGCCCACCGACACCTCCAGCCCGAACTCGCGGGCCAGGCGCCGCAACTGGCCCACCTGGTCGGGGGTCTGGTAACCGCTGGCGATCTCGATGCCGCGCCCGCC
>JBFZEF010000153.1:0-4907 GCA_041307045.1 Halioglobus sp. | reverse complement strand
AGTGACGGGCCCTTGATCATGCCGATCAGCAGCGCCTGCTGGTGCAGTCCCAACTGGCCGAGGGGCGCGCCAAAATAGTGGCGCGAAGCCAGGGCGAAGCCGTGCACCGAGCGGGGGCCCTCCTGCCCCAGGTAGATTTCGTTGATATAGCTTTCCAGTATCTGGTCCTTCTCGTAGTGCAGGTCCAGCAGCACCGCCATCGCCGCCTCGGTCAGCTTGCGCACGAGGGTGCGCTCCGGCGTCAGGTAATAATTCTTTACCAGCTGCTGGGTGATGGTGCTGCCGCCGGCCACGACCTGGCCGGAACGCAGATTGCTGAAGGCCGCCCGGGCAATACCGACAAAGGAGATTCCCCGGTGCTCGTAAAAGCGGTGATCCTCCACCGCCAGCAGGCCGTCCCGCAGGGTCGGGGGCACATCGGCCAACCTGATCAGCAGCCGGTCCTCCCCCTGCAACGGGTAGATGCCGCCAATCTGTACCGGGTCGAGCCGCATCAGGTCAATGCCCTTGCCCTGCGCAGACAGGCCCTGCACCCGCTGCCCCCCCAGCTCTACCAGCACCCGCCGCGCCGGCTCGTTCTCGCCGGGGAAGTCAAAGCCGCGGGTGTAGATCTCGAACCGATCGCGGTTGCGGGCGAACTGGCCGGGTCCGCCGGGGTTGGCCACCGAGCGATAACCCAGCACTTCCAGCTCGTAGGCCAGGTCCTCGGCCTTCAGCCTCGCCCCCGCGAACAGCTCCAGGGGCCGGGCATACACCTTTGCCGGCAGCTCCCACATCTTGTCGGTAAAGGTGGAGGTGATCTTCGCGTCCAGGTAGATCAGGACCAGGGCGGCTGGCACCAGTGCGGCGAGAAAGAGTTTTAGAAGGAGATGGCGAGTACGAATCATGGGATGCGAGTTTACACCACCAGCCGCGGCAAAATAGTAGAACTTATCCCTCGCTATTCAGTTCCACCAATTCATGGCTTCCAATCCACCTTATGCCCTTCGAGGTAGTCATCCACCCCGGCGCCGATGGTCGGGTGGAAAATGTTCCCGCCGAACAAATCGAAAATCTCGAAGCGCCGGAGCTTGTCCTTAACCGGGTCCTTCATTTCGGCAAAATGCAGCTCGATGCCGGCGCTGCTGAGCTTGTGCTGCAATTCCGCGAGCATGTCGGCGGACGTCACGTCAATGCTGGTGACGGGTTCGGCCGCAACAATCAGCCGCTTTACCGGGGTTGGTGAAGTATCGATGGCATGCAGCACACGATCCTGGAACAGCTCGGCATTGGCAAAGAACAGCGGGGCATCCCAGCGAAACAGCACCAGGCCCGGCACCAGGCGCGCGTCGGGGTAGCGCTTGATGTCATGATAACCGCGCACACCATCGACGCGACCGAGGACGGCATAATGCGGGCGCCACCCATCCCAGAGAAACTCGATCACGGCCAGGCCGATTGCGATCCCGATTCCCGGGATCGTGCCGAACACCGCAACCCCGACAAAACACACCATGGACAACCAGAACTCCCACTGCTGTATACGGTAGATCCGGCGTAGATCAGCGAATTCGAAAAGGCCGATGGCGGCAGCGATCACCACAGCAGCCAGGGCGCTGGAGGGCAGGTACTGCAACAGATTGGGCGCGACCAGCAGTAACAGCGCCACCGCACATGCACCGACAACCCCTGTGACTTGCGTTTTCGCGCCAGCGGCCTCGGCCACCGGTGTGCGCGATGAACTGCTGCTGATGGCAAAACCCTGGAACAGCCCCGCGGCGAGATTGGCGGCGCCGAGGCCGATCATTTCCTGGTTGGGGTCGACATGGGTGCGCGTCCTCGCGGCAAAGGTGCGGGACAGCACGCTGGTGTCGGCAAAGGAGACCAGCGCCACCGCGAAGCCACCGATCACGACTGCCTGCAGATCCGCCAGTGTGATCAGGGGGAAGGCTAATCCGGGTAATCCCTGCGGCAGCGTACCCAGCACCTTTACACCGGCGCTCTGGTCCAGGCTCAGCAAGCCGGTCACGACCGTGGCGGCAATAACAGCCACTAACAGGCCCGGAAAGCGCGGGTAGTTCTTCAGCAACAGGATCAGCGCCAGCGTCCCGATTCCCAGGACAGAGGCGGCCACATTGGCCTTGCCGTCGAGGATGGCCTGGCCGATAGCCACCAGGTTGCTCAAGGGGCCGTCGGATTCTATCGAAAAGCCGAATAGTTTCGGTACCTGGCTGATCAGCACCGTGAGCGCAATACCATTCATGTAGCCGTAGCGAATGGGCTTGGAGAGCAATTCGGTGATAAACCCGAGGCGGAAAACCCCCGCTGCAATACAAACAATGCCAGAAACCAGGGCTATGGCGCTGGCGAGGGCTATGGCGCGGGCGGGATCACCGTGGGAGAGCGGCAGGACCACGGCAATGATGACCGCCGCGAGGGCGGAATCGGGTCCCAGCACCATGATGCGGCTGGGGCCGAACAGGGCGTAGGCCAGCATGGGAAAGATAGTGGCGTAGAGGCCATAGATACCCGGCACTACCGATGCCTCGGCGTAAGCGATTCCCACCGGGACCAGCATGGTGGTGAGCACCAGCCACGCCGCTCTATCAGGGCCCAACCACTCCGACCTGTATTCACGGAGCGTCTGCAGACCTGGCACCCAGCGCTGCCACCCGGCAGCGGTCTGCAACCCAGGCCGCCCTGGTCCGCTGGACTCACGTGTCATGGCTGTACTTGCGTCGTGTCAGACGGCGACGGAATCCGGCTACCGGGTGCAGCTGGCGGCACTTCCTGCATTTGCGGCGGGTCGCGGCTGAAGGGATACTTTTTTTCGCCCAGCACCCGCTGGGACCAGTTGATGGACTCTCCCGATGGCAGTTTTACCGCTGCCTTGCCGGAACGGTCAGTTTCAAAATCCAGCCGGTTGCCGCGGTCATCGCGGTAGATGCTGTGGCCGGTACCGTTGGTATTGCCGCGAACCACTGTGCCAGGACTGCTGCAAAGCGTAGTACCGTGGGGATCGGTAAAACAGGTACTCTGGGCGAGGCACGCAAGGGGAAATACCAGTGCCGGCACGACAAGAAAAACTCTCAAGAAACCTTCCTCTCAATTTCCGGGGTCGCCCTGCCCCCAGCGGCGTTCCAGCCGGGCTCAGTCGCGATTGTACTTCACCAGCAGCTCTCTCAGGGCCCGTTCAAGGCGCTCAAGTTTCCGCTTGTGTTTGGCTATTTTCGCCTTTTTGGCCTCGATTTCATTGGTCAATACCTTGATCAGGATTATCGCTTTCCTGGGTACGGCGGCCTCCGGGCTGGTTTCTTGCGGCTGCTTGTCAACACGCTTGGTTTTACCGGCCTTGTCTTTGCCCTTGCCCTTGCCCTTGCCCTTGTTCTTGTCCTTGCCTTTGCGCTGGTCTTTTACCTCGACCGGAGTTTTTGGCTGCGGGGCACTGGCGGATGGGGCGACAGGGCTTTTCAGGCCTGCCGCGCCCTCGCTGGCCGTCGCCGATCCGATTCCCTTCACGCTGGTAACTGGCTTGGTCATAAGACTCTCCCTTGATCTATTGATTCGAAATCCCGCGGTTGAATTCTAGCGCAACTGGCCGCAACGCGCCCTGCGGGCGCGCGGCCGATGGGGTCAGCGTCTTCTCCCGCCTCCACCCCTGCGCATACCGCTGCGCCCGCCCATGCTTCGTTGCCGGTACTGCTGCTGCCCGCGCTGGCGGGCATAGTGGTCGCGGTTGAGCTGGGAATAATTGCTGCTGCGATCCTGTGCCGGCAGGCTGGAGGGGCGCGGCGGTCCGCTGCCGCCTGCTGCATCGGCGTTCGCGCGCAGGGTCTGCGAGCTGTACGCCGGTTCGCCGCCGCGATCGCCAGTCGAGGGCCGCACCCGTTCGGAACTCATCCCCTCGGGACGCTCCGGAGCCTCGGCAGGCGACCAGTTGCCATTGTCGTATTGCTGCCAGCCGCTGTCCGTCTTTTTGTAGACGTTGCCGTTGTGACCCGCGTACAGGTCACCGCTGCCGCTCTGGACCACTGTGCTCCGGCCCGGCCCCTCCCCCGACACCGATACGCCCTGGCCGCCACCTGAGCCTTCGATACTGGTGACACTGCGCCCGTCCTGGCGCTGGGTATTCATGTCCACGGAGCCCGACTCGCCGGTAATGGTGGTCGAACCTCCCTCCCGGGTCTGCTCGCCTGAAACCGCATACTCGCTGCCATCCCTGCCGGTAACAGTGCCCTGGCTGGAAAGCGTTCCGGTATCACTGTCGTACTGCCGATCAGTGCTGCTGGAGGCGCCGCCGGAGGTTTCCCGCTCCACCTGGACGGTGCCCTTGTCGTAGTTGACCTTGCGCTGGGTCGTCATCGACTCGCCGCCGCGCTCGGTGGTGCGCTCCATTTTCGAGCGATTGTCGTCCTCGTTATAGTAGCGACTGGTCTCGGTGCTCACACCGGTTCGCGGGTTATAGGTCTCGCCGTAGCTGCCCCATTCATTGCCGTCCCATGCGGTCTCGACCCAGCCGTAGCGGCCGCTGTTGGGGTTGTAGCCCTGGGAGTAGGAGTAACCGCCGTAGGGCCCGTACCAGACCGAGCGCGAGCCATAGCCGCCGGTGGCGGGGTTGTACCAGGACCCGTGCCCGTAGGACCCCCAGTAGGGATAGTAGTATCCACCGTAATAATAGGGCGGGTAGTACCAACCGGTACCGTAGTAGGGCACGCCGTAGACCACGTAGACACTCGAGGTGTAGGAGGCGGGATAGGCGTAGGTCACCGTGCTGGCGGTGGTCGACGCCACCTGCACCTGGGTCGCATTGTAGGCCGGTGAGCTGGGCGGAATGCTGTAGATTTCCGCCGGCACAGAATCCGTGAGCGACCAGGGCCCGATTGGCGCACCCGCCAGATACCAGGCACCGCCATACAGCAGGTAATAGC
>JBFZEF010000152.1:0-7726 GCA_041307045.1 Halioglobus sp. | reverse complement strand
ACTATTGAACGCATCGACCAGGAAGACTACCGCTAATGCGCTGCCTCCGGGGTGTAGATCGGCATCCAGCGCCAGCAAGCGCGGCCCACTGCCAGCCTCTGCATAGACTGCAAGACACTGGCCGATATCAAGGAAAAGCAGGAACTGGGTTAACACCGGCCGAGTGATCGCCACTGCCGAGTCTCCCTATCGGGGGCGCTTCGCTCCCTCCCCTACCGGCCCCCTGCACCAGGGCTCACTGCTGGCCGCCCTGGCGAGCTTTCTCGATGCCCGCCATAACGGCGGCCGCTGGCTGGTGCGGATGGAAGACCTGGATCCTCCCCGCGAGGAGGCGGGCGCGGCCCGGTCGATCCTGGACAGCCTGCGCAACCATGGCCTGCACTGGGACGGGGATGTCCTGTTCCAGAGTCGACGCGGCGCGGCCTACGCCGCCGCCCTGGCGCGACTGGCCGCCGGCGGCCACCTGTTTTCCTGCGACTGCACCCGCGCCCTGCTGGGCCCCGATGGGGCCTGCTGCGGCCGCTGCCGCGAGCGCCAGGGGCAGCTCGCCGGTCCCGGCGCCATCCGGGTCGCCGTACCCCCGGACTGCCATATCGAATTTACCGACCGGGTCCAGGGCGTGGTCACCACTGCTCTGGGCGCCGCGAGCGCTGACTTTGTAGTGAAACGCAAGGACGGTCTGTTCGCCTACCAACTGGCCGTCGTGGTGGATGACGCCTGGCAGGACATCAACCATGTTGTGCGCGGCTCTGACCTGCTGGATTCAACTGCGCGCCAGATTTTTTTGCAGCAGCTGTTGGGTCAACCCACTCCCCGCTACAGCCACATACCCATCATCACCGACGCTTCCGGACAGAAACTCAGCAAGCAAAACCATGCTCCCGCTCTGGATGACCACGAAGCCCCCGCCAATCTGCGCGCTGCACTGCATTTCCTCAACCAGCAGGAGCCGCCGGCGGCACTGGCGACAAGCGGTGAAATTCTCGCCTTCGCGACCCGCTGCTGGACGCCCCGGAATATTCCCGCGGTCATGTCGATCGGCGCCTCGCACTGAGCTTTACCCCCCCGCGGCGCTTCAGTAGTATCGGCTGCCTGAGCCGGCCACAGGAACGCGAGCCCCATGTACATCAACCGAGCGCTGCTATTGGCGGTGGGCGTGTTCATCATCTTCTCCCCCGCGGTCGAACAGTGGGTATTCCACACCAGCACCGCCTGGTACCGGCCCTACCAGTTGTGGCTGCTGGTTATCGTGGCCGCCTACTGGAACCAGCGTTCGAGATACCCGGATGAGCTTTAGTCTCGCCCAGATCCTTGTCTTCATCGTCATTTACCTGTCCGGCCTGTTTGGTGTCGCCTACCTGGCCGACCGCGGCATCATCCCCGAGCGGGTCAGCCGCCACCCGGCCACCTATGTCCTGTCGCTGGGTGTTTTTGCCGGCGCCATGGCGACCAACGGGGTTATCGAGCTCGCCTACCGCTACGGCTACAGCTTCCTGCTGTACTACGGCGGCGTGGTCTTCATGTTTGTCTTCGCCGCGCTATTGCTGCTGCCCCTGTTGCGACTGTGCCGGGTATACCAGTTGTCGTCCCTGGCGGACGTATTGACGTTTCGCTTTCGCAGCCCCTGGGTGGGCGCGGCCATCACTGTCGCCATGTGCATCACCCTGCTGCCCCTGCTGGCACTGCAGATCCAGGCCGTCGCCGACAGCATCCAGATCATGTCGGGGGGCGCCGATGCTCTGACCTCGCGGGAAAAGAGACAGGACGGGCTGGCCCTGCTCTTCTGCATCATCATCACGGTGTTTTCGATCCTGTTCGGCACCCGCCACGTGTCATCGCAAGACCGCAACACCGGGCTGGTCACGGCGATCGCCTTTGAATCCCTGGTCAAGCTCGCGGCCCTGTTTGTCCTGTTGCTGGCGGCGGTATACGGGGTGTTCGGCGGTATCGGTGGGATCGGGCACTGGCTGCAACAGAATCCGCAGGTGGGGGACGTACTCGCCCACTCCATGCACGACAACTCGGCCCGTTCGCTACTCGTGGTGTTCTTTGCCGGCGCGGTCTGCATGCCACATATTTTCCACATGACCTTCGCCGAAAATGCCGACAGCCGGGATCTGCATATCGCCACCTGGGGCCTGCCACTGTACCTGCTGCTGTTGAGTCTGCCGATTCTGCCGATTACCTGGGCGGGCATCAAACTGGGCCACCAGTTGCCGATCGATTACAGCGGGTTGGCCATGGGTCTGGCGGCGCACTCCACATTTATCAGCGCCGCGGCATTCGTGGCCGGGCTGTCGGCGGCCAGCGCCACCATCATCATCACCACCCTGGCCCTGGCCAATATGTGCCTGAACCACCTGATCCTGCCCACACGACTGCTGCACATTGACCAGCAACAGAATATTTACGTCCAGCTCAAGTGGTTGCGGCGACTGCTCATCGGCGTCTTCATCCTGGGCGGCTACGGCTTTTTCATGAGCATCAGCGGCACCCAGACCCTTACCCAGCTCGGACTGGTGGCTTTCTCCGGCACCCTGCAGTTCCTGCCCGGTGTCGTCGCCACCCCCTACTGGGCAACCGCCAATCGCAAGGGCCTGATCGCGGGGCTTGCTGTGGGCCTGGGAATCTGGTTTTTTCTGATGCTGCTGCCGCTGGCCGGCGATGAAAAGATAGCGTTGATCCGCCTGGTGTCGGATAACTTCCTCGGCGGCGGCGAAAACCAATGGGCAAACGCCATCCTCGTGTCGCTCCTGCTCAATGCCTGCGTATTCGTACTGGTCTCTGTACTGACCAGACCCAGCGACGAGGAGAGGGTGGCGGCTGAAATCTGCTCGATGGACGACCTCACGCGCCCCATTCGCAGGGTGCTGGTGCCGCGCGACGCCGAGGAGTTCACTGAACAGCTCAGCTCGGCCCTCGGGGCGAAGACTGCTCAATCCGAGGTGAACAGGGCCCTTACCGAGCTGCGATTCTCGGCAGATGAGGCCCGGCCCTATGCCCTGCGCCGGCTGCGGGCGCGCCTGGAAGCCAATCTATCGGGTCTGCTGGGCCCGGCCGTAGCCCACAATATTGTTGAGCGCTGCCTCCCCTTCCAGCCGGGGGTGGAAGGCGGTACCGAGGACATTTACCTCATCGAGCGCAGGCTCGAGCGGGTACAGCCCAGGCTGACCGGGCTGACAGCGGACCTGGACAACCTGCGGCGCCACTATCGGGAGACCCTGGATAACCTGCCCATCGGCGTGTGCTCGATCGGGGCGGACGAGGAGTGCCTGCTGTGGAACCGCAGCATGGCAAAGATCACCGACATTGCCCCGGAGCAGGCCCTGGGCTCCCTGCTGGACTCCCTGCCCCCGCCCTGGCGGCAGATACTTGGCGATTTCCAGCGGGGGGAGCGCAGCGTTGAGCTCAAGCTGGAGGTACCGCAGGAAGGTAGCCTCTCGCGCTGGATAAGCCTGCACAAGGCCGATGCCGACCGGCGGCACACCGGCAGGGCTGCAGACACGGTGATCCTGGTGGAGGACATCACCGATTTCGAACGACTGGAGGAAGAACTCCTGCACAACGAGCGGCTGGCTTCCATAGGGCGGCTCGCGGCGGGCGTCGCCCACGAGATCGGCAATCCGGTTACCGGCATCGCCTGCCTCGCCCAGAACCTGGAGTTCGAAACCGATCCGGATGAGGTGCGCTTCGCCGCACAGGACATTCTCAAACAGACCGACCGCATCAGTCGCATCGTCGATTCCCTGGTGAACTTTTCTCACGCCGGCTCCCACTCCGGGGAAGTCGCCCTGGCGCCCGGCAACCTCGCGGATTGTGTTGACGAGGCCATACACCTGCTGGCGCTGGACCGGCAGGCGAAACCGGTAGAGTTCGACAACCAGTGCGACCGGGAACTGGTGGTAATGGCGGACAGCCAGCGCCTGCTACAGGTGTTCGTCAACCTGTTGGGCAATGCCCGGGATGCCTGTGACGAGTTCGGCAGGGTTGAAATCCTGGCCGATGGCGAGGGCGACCTGGTCCGGATCCACGTCCAGGACAACGGCTGCGGCATCCCGCCTGAGCTGCATGCCCAGGTCTTCGAACCCTTCTTCACCACCAAGGACCCGGGCGCCGGCACCGGGCTGGGCTTGGCGCTGGTGTTCAGCATCATGGACGACATGGGTGGCAGCGTCAGCGTCACCAGCCCCCTCTGCGATGGGCCCAACCCGGGCACACGGTTCAGCCTCGAACTGCCACTGGCCAGCTATAGCGACACGTTTGCGGCGTAGCTGCAGCTGCCAGGGGGAAACGGCTTACAGCCGCTACTGGAAAAGTGCCGATTGGGATAGTATGTTGAGTAACTGCTACACAACCGGTAACACTTCATGCACAAAATCCTCGTGGTCGAAGACGAATCCGTCATCCGGGCCGCCCTCCGCCGCCTGCTGGAGCGCAATGGTTACGAGGTAAGGGAGGCCGGCTCGGTGCAGGAAGCCCAGTCCAGCCAGTATCTCGAAGAATTCGACCTGATCATCAGCGACCTGCGCCTGCCCGGCGCACCCGGTACCGACCTGATTCGCAAGGCGGGGGACGTTCCCGTGCTTATCATGACAAGTTATGCGAGCCTGCGCTCGGCTGTCGACTCCATGCGCATGGGGGCCGTTGACTACATCGCAAAGCCATTCGATCACGCGGATATGATCGCCGCGGTGCAACGCATCATCGCGGACCACCCCGCGCCCCGCCGGATCCAGGAAAAAAGCGGTGTTTCCAGCCCGCCCAAACCGAGCGCGGTCGCCGGCATTACCGGCAACTGCCAGGCCATGCTCACCCTGTGTGAGCATATCCGCAAGGTAGCGCCGACCGATTCAACCGTGCTGGTGCTGGGTGAAACCGGTACCGGCAAGGAAATCGTCGCACGCAGCGTGCACCGACACAGTCCCCGTGCCGACAAGATCCTGGTCTCGGTGAACTGCGCGGCCATTCCCGACACCCTGATCGAGTCGGAGCTGTTCGGCTATGAAAAGGGTGCTTTCACTGGTGCCAATGCCAGCCGAATGGGCCTGATCGAGGCGGCCGACAGCGGGACATTGTTCCTGGACGAGATCGGGGAACTGCCCATGGAGGCCCAGGCCCGCCTGCTGCGCTTTATCCAGGAGGGCGAGATCCGCCGCATCGGATCGGTCCATTCCCGCAAGGTCAATGTGCGCCTGATCTGCGCGACTCATCGCAACCTGCAGAGCCTGGCCGCCGAGGGCCTGTTCCGCCAGGATCTGTTTTACCGTATCAACGTACTGCAGCTGTCACTCCCGCCCCTGCGGGAACGGGGCAAGGACATCCTGCAGCTGGCGGAGAATATCCTGCAGGCCCAGGTGGAGCGGCTGGGAAAACAGGCCATGCGCCTGTCCCCGCGCGCAATCCAGGCTATTACCACCTACCAGTGGCCGGGCAATGTGCGGGAGCTGGAACACGCCATCGAGCGGGCAGTAATCCTGTCCGACGACGAGGAGATCGATTCTGACGCCCTGGGTATCGACCTGGAGCTGGTCAATATCAATCGAATCCGTGGCACCCAGGGCATAGGCCCGAGCGCCAGAAGGACCAGCAGCAGCAATTCCGATCCGGTGGAGGATCTGTCGCTGGAAGACTATTTCCAGCGCTTTGTCATGGAGCACCAGGACTCCATGAGTGAGACCGAGCTCGCACAGAAGCTCGGAGTGAGTCGCAAATGCCTCTGGGAACGCCGCCAGCGGCTGGGTATTCCGCGCAACCGGGCGACCGCCAACCAGGGCGGGAAGCCCGCCACGCGCGAGAAACGCGCGTTACCGGGTCGCATCGACGTTACATAAATCGGTGTAATTCGGTAACAAGCGGCCGCCTGGGGGCGATCCGAAAGCGAGTCGACATACTATAACTCTTTGATTAGTATATTTTTTACCTGTTTTGGCACGCACCATGCAGTCCACAGGCAGGTTCGAACAATAAAAATAACAGCAACCGTAATAAAAATAACACGTGCCACTATGGACCTGGATGGGGAAGGCAACTTCCCCTTCAATTTCGTTGTGGCGAGGTCGTGGTTCGAGCTGGCGTAAGCTCGATCACGTGAGACTGCCCGGTGGCAACCGAAAAATGCTAGGGCAATCGCGTAAGCTGTGTTTTGATACGACCTATAAAAATAACAGACCTCAAGAAATAACAATAACTCCTTAAGTGAGACCTGGATGGGGAAAACAGTGTTTTCCCCTTCATTCACTCCCGGCCGCAACCCGCCCACGCGCCAATAATCCGCCCATCGAAATGTGTTAGACTGCGCGCCTCCCGGCCACCGTCACAGGCACATTTTCGTTTGAATATCATTCCCAGAGACCAGCACTGCATCTCCCGTAAAAATATCAGCGACGGCGCTCTCAAGGTAATGTCCCGCCTGCGCCAGAGCGGGCACCAGGCCTACCTGGTAGGCGGCGCGGTCCGGGACCTGTTGCTGGGCGGGCATCCCAAGGACTTCGACATCGCCACCAACGCCACGCCGGAAACCGTACACGCCCTGTTCCGCAACTCCCGCATAATCGGGCGCCGCTTTCGTATCGTCCACGTGCGCTTTGGCCAGGAAATCATCGAGGTCACCACCTTCCGCGGCCACCACGACAACGATGCAGAGCCCTCCTCGGAAACGGGCGGCAACCACTCCCGCCAGTCAGCCAGCGGCCTGCTGTTGCGGGACAATGTCTACGGCACGCTCGAGGAGGACGCGGTGCGCAGGGACCTCACTGTCAACGCGCTGTATTACGACGCCGGCAGCTTCGAAGTCATCGACCACGTACAGGGAATGAGGGACCTTGAGCGCCGCAGCATTTCAGTGATCGGCGAGCCGGCGCTGCGTTTCACCGAGGACCCGGTGCGCATGCTGCGGGTCCTGCGTTTCGCTGCCAAACTCGACTTCCGCATAGACCCCGCCACCGCCCGCGCCATACCCGGCTGCGCCCACCTGCTGGCGGAAATCCCGGAGGCGCGCCTGTTCGACGAGTTTCTCAAGCTGTTCCTGGCCGGCCACGCCGCCAACACCTTTGACCAGCTGCTGAAGCACAAGCTGCTACTGTATCTTTTCCCCGATACTTACGCGGAGCTGTTGCGGCACCCCACGGCCGTCGCCCTGGTCCGCGCCGCGATGGTCAGTACCGACCAGCGCATCGCACAGGACAAACCGGTTACGCCGGCTTTCATCCTCGCCGCCCTGTTGTGGCCCGTGGTACAACGCGAGGCGGTGCGACTGCAGGACCATGGTGAGCCGCCCCTGGTCGCCATGAACAACGCCGCCCATGAAGCGATTTCCGAGGCGGTGCGCAACATCTCGATTCCCAAGCGCTTCAGCCAGCCTATGAAGGAAATCTGGGAATTCCAGCCGCGTCTGGAGAATCGCCACGGCCGCAAGGCGGCGGAGCTGGTCGAGCACCGCCGCTTTCGCGCGGCCTACGACTTCCTGCTGTTGAGAGAGCAAGCCGGGGAGAATACCGGCAACCTCGGCAGCTGGTGGACTGAATTCCAGAAATTGCCGATGGAGCAGCGCATTTTGCAGGCTGAGCAAGAGAAGTCGCCGCGCGGCGGTCGCAGGTCCCGCGGCCGCCGCACCAGGGCATGACCCCGGCTTACATCGGCCTCGGCAGCAACCTGCAGCAACCGCTGCTCCAGCTGCGCAAAGCCCTCTCGACCATCGCGCAGCTACCCTCTTCACGGCTGCTGCGGG
>JBFZEF010000147.1:0-7019 GCA_041307045.1 Halioglobus sp. | reverse complement strand
ACTCCATATCAGCCCCTACCCTTGGCTTTCTCGAGCGCCTGGAAGAGCCCCTGTTGATTCGCGGCTACTTCAGCGCCAAGACCCACCCGCTGCTGGCTCCACTGGTGCCGCAGCTGCGCGGTCTGCTGGAGGAATATGCCATTGCAGGCGACGGCCAGGTCCGCGTGGAATTTATCGACCCGGCCGATAATCCCGAACTGGAACAGGAGGCCAACGAGCGCTTCGGCATCCTTGCGACACCGTTCCAGGTGGCCGATCGCCACCAGGCAAGCCTGGTCAATTCCTATTTCAATATTCTTGTGCAGTACGGCAGCGAGCACCAGGTACTGGGATTCAAGGACCTTATCGAGGTGAACACCAAGGCCAACAGTGCGGCGGACGTGCAGTTGCGCAACCCCGAGTACGACATCACGCGGGCGATCAAGAACGTGCTGTTCAACTATCAGATGGGTGGCGACCTGTTCGAGCGCATCGACCAGCCAGTGGAGTTGATCGGCTATGTCTCGGGCGACGAGCATTTGCCCCAGACGCTGCTGGCCTACAAGCACTCGATCAAGGCGCAGCTCGACCAGATCGTACCCCGGGCCAATGGCAAGTTCAGCGTACGATTCATAGAGCCCGAGGCACGCGCCGGGGCGGTAGCCAGGCAAATCGCCGAGGAGTGGGGATTTCGCCCCATGACCACCGCACTGGATCAGGACCAGGAATTCTTCTTCTACCTCACCCTGGCCGATACCAACCAAGTGGTGCAATTGCCCGTCGAGGATTTTGACCCCGGCAATTTTCGCCAGGTGCTGGACGCCGGGCTAAAGCGGTTCGCCAGCGGATTCACCCGCACCGTTGCCCTGGCGCTGCCTGAAGTAAACCAGGAGATGGCGCGCTTCAATATAGGAGGGCCCACTTTCAACAACCTGGAGGATGCCATAAGCAGGGACTACACCATCAGGCGGGAGGACCTTGCAGATGGCAGCGTGACAGCGGATGCGGATATCCTTGCGGTTATAGCGCCGCACCGGCTGGACTCGCAGTCCATATTCGCGCTCGACCAGTTCCTCATGCGCGGAGGCACGGTGATTGTCGTTACCTCCCCCTATACCACCGAGCTGTCCGACGGTGAACTGCGCCTGCAGGACTGGGACAGCGGACTGGGGGAGTGGCTTGCCTTCCAGGGCCTCACCCTGGGCGAATCGCTGGTGCTGGATGAACAGAGCTCGGCCTTTCCGGCCCCAATAATCCGGGAGTCAGGCGGCTACACGTTTCGCGACGTGAAAATACTCGACTATCCCTACTTCATTGACCTGCGTTCTGGCGGGCTCGCGCCCGAACACCCGATCACCGCCAGCCTGCCCCAATTGACCATGGCCTGGGCCTCCCCGATTGCGGTGCAGCCGCAACCAGGTCGACGAGCCACTACCCTGCTGACCAGCTCGGCGCAGTCCTGGCTGAGTAACAGCATGGACATCATGCCGACCACGGCCGGCGAAGAGCCCCCCGAGGCGGATCAGTATGGACCACGCGCACTGGGTGTGATGCTGCAGGGACGCTTTGACTCCTTTTTCAGCGAACGACCCCATGCAGGCGGTAAGGACAGCGGGGCAGACAAAATTTCAAGTGGCGCAGGACTGCTGCAACACTCACCGGAGTCCGCCCGCATCGTCCTGTACAGCTCCAATGACTTTGCGGACGACCAGATACTGAACGCCCAGGTGATGGCGAGCGGTACCCAGTACCTCGGTCCGGTGGAGCTTCTGCTCAATACCCTCGACTGGGCGTTGCAGGATGACGATTTGCTCAGGATCCGCTCGCGCGCCAATTACAATAGAACACTGCCCGCAATGGAACGACAGGGACAGGCAGTGATAGAGTACCTGAATTATGGCTTTGCCCTGTTGTGGCTGGGGCTGCTGGCGCTGGTCCATTGGTTGCGAAAGAGATTGCGGCGGCAGCGTTACGCCGCCAGGTTGCAGCTGTGAATCGCATCATCGGCACCCTGCTGCTCCTCCTGGCGCTCCAGTGCGGACTCGTCCTGGCCGTGTTCTGGCCCTCGCTCGAAAGCCAGCGCACGCCGCGGGAGTCATTGGCGCCCTTAGCCCTGGAACGCGTCGATGTAATCCACGTCGGCGACGAGTTCGACAACGAGACGGTGCTGTCCAGGGCTGGCGAGCATTGGATACTACCGGAACTGGACAATCTCCCGGCAGACGCTGCCATGGTGAGCAAGCTGCTGGAGGCAATCGCAGCCGGGGACGGCGCCTGGCCGGTGGCTGATTCGGTGGCGGCTCGGCAGCGCTTCCGGGTAGCCAGCTATCACTATCGACGACGCATCCAGCTGCTCCAGGGCGATGACATAGTGGGGACTATTTTCCTGGGAACCTCGCCGGGGTTTCGCAAGATCTACGGCCGCAATGAAACCCAGGACGCCATCTATAGTATCCCGTTCAATGCCCATGACGCCCCCGGTAACAGCGGCGCCTGGTTGGATCGCAAACTGCTGCAGACCCGCGCGCCGCTGGGTATCGTGGCCGACGGCTATAGCCTGCAGCGGGAGGGGGACGCATGGTTGTCGGGAATCGGGCATGCGCCAGATCAGCGTGAGCTGGAGGCGCTGCTCGACGCCCTGCGCAATCTGCAAATAGATGGCCTGGCCTCCGAGGACGACCAGCGCGACCTCGCCGAGGCAGAGGCGGATCTGGTGCTCGAGGTGGAGAGCCTGGCCGGGACGGTCACACTGGAACTCTTGCGCAGGGGCGGTGGTCATTTCGTCAAGAGCAGTGAGTATCCCTTTTATTTCACCATCAGCGCTGACGACTATGACCGGCTGGCAGGTATCGACGTGGGCGCGATCTCGGGTGAGACTGAGCCGCGATGAAAAGGCACACTGCTTCGCCGTCGCCCGCAGGCCGCAGTCCGCGGGCCCTGGTCAAAATCCGCAGCGGCGATGTTACAATCCGCGGCAGATACTGAAGATTTAGCGGAGTTTGCGCTGATGTTGCGGTTCATGCTTGTTTTCCTGCTGGTACTGATCTGCCTTTTCACCCTCGAAATGCAGAGCTCAGTGCAACAGGCGGTTATCGAACCTTTTACCGGCCTTCTTGCCAGGATCAGCGCAGCACTCATAATGCCTTTCGACAGCACTGTGCTGGCCTATGGCAAGGTGCTGCAGTTCGGCCCCGGAGGCTTCGCTGTATCCATAGAGGCAGGCTGCAATGGTGTGGAGGCAACCATCGTATTGATCGCCGCCGTGCTGGCCTTCCCCGCCTCCTGGCGCGCGCGACTGGCGGCCATCGTGCTGGGATTCCTGGCGGTACAGGCGCTGAACATCGTTAGAATCATTAGCCTGTTCTATATCGGCAACTGGAATCTGGACATTTTCAGCTGGGTCCACCTCTATCTCTGGCCGGCCCTGATCATGCTCGATGTCCTGATTGTGTTCATCGTCTACCTGCGCTACCTGTCACGGCACGCTACCGGAGGGCAACATGCCATTGCCTGAGCAAAACCACCTGCGCCACTTCCTGCTTTTCGTTTTTGCGCTGCTGATCCCCTGCTTCGCCCTGTGGAGTTTTTTCAGCGCCGCGCTGGTGACGCCGGTGATCGGCCTGGCACACATGATACTGTCGAACTGGTTCCCCGACATCGTCAACGTCGTTTACCAGGAAGGGGCCGACGCGATACTGATGACCCGGCTGGACCAGGTCAACGGCCAACTGGTGCCAACCGATGTCGTCGATGAAGGCCTGGGATTCAAGGCGAATACCCGCATCGTGTCCTACTCGATACCCTTCTATGCCGCGCTGCATTTCGCCACGGAAAAGAAGGAGTATCTGGGAAAGTTTTTCTGGGGCGTACTGGTACTTTATCCCTTTATCCTGCTGGGCTTTGTCAGCGTCCTCCTGAAGGACCTGATGGTGAATTTTGGCAATACATTTCTGCAGCAGCCCGATGTGCTGATGCCGGGAGCGGATACCATCGCTATTGCCTACCAGTTGAACGTCCTGCTGGTCCCCACACTGGTGCCTATCATTATCTGGGCATCGCAGAACCGGCAGTCCCCGCTACTGCGGGCTGTCCTGGGGTCGATTGCTACCCCTGCGGACAACGCTAATCCCTGAAACCCGGCGTGCGCTCCGCGATGGCACGTGGAAGCTGTCGCAATGATGGCAGTCCCAACCGCAGTTGGAGATAGTACAAAAAGCTAAAGATAGGGACAGAGGTATTAATCTGGCTGCGAAGACGCTGGTAGTTATACCAATGAAACCGAAGTCGCCGCCAAGGGGTCCTGCGGATGGCCTTTGCCCTGAATTCGTTAACTTCGCGGCGAGGCACAGAAATTCGATCCAGGTGAGACAGCACATCCGACGGAATAGGCGCATCATACTTCTTTGCAAGGTAATGCAAACCAAGCCGCATGGGGACAACCACCTTGCAGAATTGAACGCGGTCAATCAGTCGATCCCAATCGACACCACCCGACTCGGCTTTTCGCAGGATTGTGACGGAATCAGCCACCCATCGGATCGGGGAAACCTGCTCCCAACGGAGTCCGTGCACCAGAGTATGGATCAGGTGATCAGTATGGTGGGGGAGGTGAGTCAATACAGGGCCAACCTGCACAGGACTGGCATGCGCCCATACGGCTTGCTCCGCCTCAGGTAAACAACACTCTTCCATCATATGCCAATGGAGATCGAAGTCATGGCCTCCCGCGTCCCGATACAACATGGAATGCGTTAACCGTATGCGAGATGCGACCGTGGGAAACTCTGTATGCCACTCACTGGAGGCCAATAGGTCGATAACATCACGAACCTGATGAACGGGCACGAGAACATCGAAGTCATTCATGGATCGGACTCCGTGATCAGCGTAATAACCGAGGATCATGGCCGAGCCTTTCAACAACATCGTATCGATCTGATGGGATTGAAGCACTCCGACGACAGATTGAAGTTTATGCATCAAAATCTGGTTGCGGTACCATGTTCGCCTATAGACCCCCTTGTAGCGATCCATGTCAGGGTGCTCAACTCCCTGCTGGTTGAGGTTACGATACAGCAGGGGCAGCAGGCGGTGGGACGCTGTGTCGACGTTGTCCAACTCAATCGATTTTGCCCACTGTCGCCAATGGCTGATGCTCCGCTCGCCAGTAAAGAGCGCTGCATTCAACAGCATTTCCTGGTGAGGAGTAGGCCAGCACTCGCCAAAAAATTCCATCCGATCACTGCTCCGTACTGGTTCGTCGCTGCTTGATCATGCCGCGTGCAGCGCGTAGCAAGCGCTGGCTTTTCTCGACTTTGTTATGGCTCATATTGGTGTCGTGCAGTCGCCGATAAAGCACCACATCATCCACAGCGATCAAGTCAAACTGAGCTGCCCTCACTTTGCCCATCCATTCCATATGACTGTGGATCTCACGATTCTCTGAGAACCACCCAATCTGCTCAAAGCAGTCACGGCGGATCACCATGCCCGTTGGCATGAATCCGGTCTTCAATTCAGGCGGGCAGTGGATAAGCGCCTTGCTTTTTTCTGGCAGCTCAGGGCTTATGAACTGCTTGACTTGCCCATATGCCAGAGCCGCCGTAGGCCTGGCCTGCTGTGCGGAGCTCAATATCATCAAGCGCTCCCGGGGCCAGACGTCATCGGCGTCCAGGAACGCTATCAAGGGATGCGAGGCATGGCGCACTCCCGTATTTCTGGCCATGCCATCACCGCCGTTGTCCTGGCGTATATAGGTGAAATCGGTAACATCGATGTGATCTGAGAGCGGCTCTGCAGAGCCGTCATCCACCACTATCAATTCGATTGCAGGATGAGTCTGTGCGCGTACGCTATCGATGGCCTCAGCAATGTAATGACGTTCGTTGTAATAGGTCACGATAACGCTGATGGGCGTGGTCATGATCTTTGATCTCGTTTGCGGTGGATCGAGGACCGATGGATTGCGATCAACTCCCGGACCGAAGAAGTGTCGTTGGAGTGGTTGCCCTGATGGAGTCGGCGCTTCAGAAATGTCGCTTCCATATGTCCAATCTGGTTGCCTGCATCAAGGGCTCGAACAAACCAGTCATGATCACTTGCTGATTTATATACAGTGTCAAAAAGGCCAACGGATTCAAGCACAGATCGCCTGATCAAACTGCTGCCCAGGGTAAAGTTCTTTCCGGGCTTCTGAAAACGTGCTTCGCGCAACCAATCCGGCTTGCTGGCGATCCCATCCAGAAAGAATTCGGTATGGCAGGATACTACGTCCACCTCAGTGTGCTTCTGCAGGTACTCTACCTGCTCGGCTGTTTTATCCGGGGTCCACAGGTCGTCTTGATCAATGAATGCCAGGATGTCACCGGTAGAAAGGCGAACACCCGCATTCCGGGCAGCAGCCACGCCCTGATGGGCCAGTTTATGGTAGACAATTGTAAGATACTGTGTGGCGATGCTACTGCTGTTATCGCTTGAACCATCATCCATGACGAGGACCTCCATCTGCGGGTAGGTCTGTGCCAGAACACTGTCGAGGGCCTCTGCAAGAAACTGCTCACCGTTATAGACCGGCAGTATTACACTGACAAGAGGCAATCCCTTCACAACAGGGTTCCCGCTATGAAAGAGTGAATCTGCTCGGGAATCTGGTCCAGATCGGTTCCTAACCTGATCTCAAAGCTGGGGACTTTGCGCACCATTTCCGCCAGCTTGCGAAAAGCGGTTTGTTGTTCAAGTGGAATCAAAAAGAGCGAACTGGGGGCCAGCGACATCATCACTTTGGCAGAACTGGTCTGGTGGATGCTGGTGTCACGCTCGCCGGTGACGCGCGGCACTAAAAATGCGCGAAGCGGCAACCCGCTGGTAACCTGACCTGGGGCGATCTCATCCAGAAACAGCAACGCCTTGTCATCTGGTGGTTGGTCGGGCACGACGTGAGCCCGTAAAGTCGGGAACCGGTCGAACTGCTCCCGGCGCAACTTGGCCGACTGGTACAACCCATGCGCATACGGTTGATCCGACAGGAGCACATGATCATC
>JBFZEF010000143.1:0-3658 GCA_041307045.1 Halioglobus sp. | reverse complement strand
ACTCCCGGTCGTAGTGAATGCGGTGGCTGTTAAAGGTGAGGGCCGAGTAGCGAAACAACAGCACCGGGTCGGGGTGGATGGCCCGCGACCACTGCGCCGCTGCGGGGGCGGCCTGTGCCGGCACCTGTGCCGGTGCCTGTGCAGAGAGCGCGGCAGCCTCGCCGCCGCCGGCCTCGCGATAGACCAGCTGCTGCCGCTCTTCCAGCACCAGCTGTTCGCCCCGCGCCAGCCGGTGCAGCACAGTCACAAACACCAGTTCTCCGCTGCGGCCGCGCTTGTGGCTGACGTCCTCGATCAGCGAAACCCGCTCCACCGCATCGCCGACATACAGGGGCGCGACAAAGCGGATGTCGCTGCCCGCCCACATGCGCCGCGGCAGGGGCACCGGTGGCAGGAAACCCCCGCGCCGGGCATGCCCGTCCCTGTCGATAGCCGAGGCGGCGGTGGCGGGCAGGAAATACAACCAGTGCCAGAGAGGCGGCAGGGGTTCGCCCGGGGCGGCCCGGGGCGTCGCGTAATCGAGCGTGGCCGACAGGCCCGCCACCGGCGCCGGGGCGATGATGTCAGTGCGCGTCTCCCGGCGCCCGATCCAGCCGCGCAGGGTCTCCAGGTCGATTGCGCCCAGGGCCGCGGCCTCAGAAGGATTTCGGCAACCCGAGTTCCCGGGTCGCGACGAAGGAGAGGATCAGGTTGGTGGAAATCGGCGCCACCTGGTACAGGCGGGTCTCGCGAAACTTGCGCTCCACATCGTAGTCAGTGGTGAAGCCGTAACCGCCGTGGGTCTGGATACAGGTGTCCGCCGCTGCCCAGGCCGCCTCGGAGGCCAGCAGCTTGGCCATATTGGCCTCGGCCCCGGCGGGCAGGCCCGCGTCATACAGGTCTGCCGCCCGCTGCACCATCAGCGCCGCCGCCTCGGTCTGGATATGCGCTCGGGCGATGGGAAACTGCACACCCTGGTTGGCGCCGATGGGCCGGCCGAATACCTCGCGCGCGCTGGCGTAGGCTGATGATCTGGCGGTAAACCAGCGCGCATCGCCGATACACTCGGCGGCGATCAGGATGCGCTCGGCGTTCATGCCATCCAGGATACACCTGAAGCCATCGCCCTCGCGGCCGATCAGATTGGTCGCAGGCACCCGCAGCCCGTCGAAAAACAACTCGGTGGTGGCGTGGTTCATCATGGTGGCGATCGGCCGAATGGTCAGGCCATTGCCGATCGCCTCGCGCAAATCCACCAGCAGCACCGACATGCCGTCCGTGTGGCTGCCGCGCTCCGGCCGCGGCGCGGTTCGCACCAGCAGCACCATCAGGTCCGAGTGCTCGGTGCGGGAAATAAACACTTTCTGACCGTTGACCACATAGTCGTCGCCGTCGCGCACCGCGGTGGTGCGGATGCGCGAGGTGTCGGTACCGCTGCCGGGTTCGGTAACGCCGAAGGCCTGCAGGCGCAGCGTGCCCGCGGCGATGTCCGGCAGGAACTGCCGTTTCTGCCGCTCGCTGCCATGGCGCAGCAGGGTGCCCATGGTGTACATCTGGGCGTGGCAGGCGCCGCCATTGCCGCCGCTGCGGTGAATTTCCTCCAACACCGCGCAGGCCGCTGCCAGGGGCAGGCCGCTGCCGCCGTATTCTTCGGGAATCAGGACCGAGAGGTAACCCGCCGCGGTCAGCGCGGCGACGAACTCGGTGGGGTACTGGCGGTCGGCGTCGAGCCTGCGCCAGTAGTCACCGCCATAATCCGCACACAATCGAGCCACCGCGTCACGGATATCGGGGAAAGTCCGCTCTGCCGCCACGGGATCGACCTACAGGAACCAGGAGCCGCCGTCGACCATATGGGTCTGGCCGGTGACGAAGGCGCTGGCATCCGAAGCGAGGTAGATGATGGTGCCAGTGAGATCCTGTGTTTCCAGGTTGCGCTGGATGACCTGCCCGGCGGCAATCACCTTCTTGGCTTTCTCCAGTTTTTCACCGAAGAAATCCTCGGTGCCTTCGGTCATTACCGCCGAGGGCGCCACCGCGTTCACGCGGATGCGGTCCTGGCCGAGTTCCCGGGCCATGCCCCGGGTCATGCCGATCACCGCCGCCTTGGAGGCCACGTAGTCCAGGCCATAGGGCAGGCCGTATACCGCCGCCAAGGAGGAGATGTTGATGATGGAGCCGCCGCCGCCATCGCGCATGGGTTGCACCACGGCCTTGCAGCACTGCCACAGGCCCTTTACGTTGATGTTAATCACCGCATCCCACTGGGCCACGTCGAGCTTCTCGAAGCGGGCGCCCTTGAGACCGGCGTAGAGTGCGGCGTTGTTCACCAGCACGTCGATCCTGCCAAAGCTGCCCAGCGCCTGCTCTGCCATCGCACTGCAACTGGCCATGCTGGCGATATCCGTGACTGCCCCCACCGCGCGGCCACCGGCGGCGACGATGGCCGCGACGGTATCGTCGCAGGAGTTGATATCACAGGCGAATATGGCAGCGCCCTCCCGCGCCATGGCTTCCGCATAGGCGCGGCCAAGGCCGCGCGCGGCGCCGGTGACGATGGCGACCTTACCTTGCAGTTGTGACATGCCTGTGTTCCAGGGAAATGAGTGAAGGCGCCACGTTAGCACAGGCCGGTGGCGAGCGTGAATGGTTGCCCAAGGATTCCGGGCATGAACTTGTCATCAAGAGGCTGGTTTACCGATCTTTAAAAAGGGCTTATGATGACCACCGAAGTTGGCACTTATAAATTTTTGAGGCATTGCGACATGAAAATAGTTCAACAGCTGTTTATTGCCGCCGCTACCACTGCAGTGATGATTCCTGTTGCGAACGGGGCCATGGTACATGCTGGCGCCCCCATTGCGGTTCCGGTGGATTCGCCCGTGGCTCTGGGTACTCTTGCAATATTTGTAGCCATTGTAGTTGCTCGCGCATTGCACAAATTTAAAGACTGATTTCCTGGCACCACTTTTTGGACTACCTTCAAGCGCATGAAAACACCATTTTTTTCTTTGTGGTGGTCGGAGCTTTTTCAGCAGTAGTTCTTTGGGAAACGGTATTCCCGCGACGTCAGGTAACCAGGGAGGCGGTTGCACGATGGGGGCATAATATTGCCCTGAGCCTCGTTAACCAGGTGGTGGTGTACTGGGTCAGTGTGGTATCTGCGATTGCAGTGGCCTGGTGGATTACTGGACAGGGATTGGGACTATTGACCCGGTTCGATATCCATTTTGTCCCCGCGCTGATCCTGACCACGTTGACTTTTGAATTGCTGACTTACGTCATGCACCGGCTACTGCACGAGGTCCCCTGGCTATGGCGCATACACAGGGTTCATCACAGCGATACGGAAGTTGATTTCTCCACCACTTACCGCAGCCACCCACTGGAAGTGCTGATTGTGGCCGGTGCCACTATACCTGTAGTGGCACTGCTTGGTCCGCCAGTAGCCGTCCTGATCATCTATCAAATCATGCGGGTTATTGTGAATATCGTCGCTCACGGCAACGTATATGTTCCGGAGTGGATCGACCGCTGGCTAAGGTATCTGATCGTTACGCCAGACTTCCACCGCTGCCATCATTCCAGCGACCAACGCTTCACCAACAGCAACTACGGAGCGTTCCTGCCGTTATTCGATTATCTGTTTCGTAGCGCCACACGCAAGCCGTTTAATGAG
>JBFZEF010000142.1:0-8710 GCA_041307045.1 Halioglobus sp. | reverse complement strand
GCACTGCCACGGCCCGGCTGGAAGTTCTCGCACTGGGACGGCGCCTGCGCCGCGGAATCCCCAGGCAAGGACTGCCTGAAAAACTACGACAAAAAATGGGTCCAGTGGTGGGACGACAATTATCCCAATGAGGTTATCCCGCCGCTTACCGCTGTGTTTGTACCCGACAGCACGGCGCCGGCTGCTGTGCCCTACATCGCCTCACAGTTTGGCGCGACCGGCAGGGTCGGCTTTGCGGCCCTGCTGGATGCCCTGTTTTCCGCCGATGGCAGCTATCGCTTCACCAGCCAGCAGGCCGGCACCCGCAACTACTTTGACCGCGCGCCGGCAAGCTTCCAGCGCCAGAAGACCAGCCTGTTGCTGACGGGTCCGGACACAAGTGCTCTGGTACCCGGCGGCGGCGCCACCGCGGCGGGGGATTTCCTGACCCTGGTGGATACCGATGCCGGCGACGGCGATATTTCTGTCGCCTACCTGATGCCCGAGCAGGCGAAGGCGCAACAGGCGGCATTCAACGGCAGCTATTTTTGCGGCCACATCCTCTCCAACGGACAGGCGCTGTTTTTCCGCGCCAACATGGACGGCAAGGGCGGCGGCGCCCTGATCGTGATCAACCGCCGGCTGACCGGCGCAAACCAGGCGGCGATGACCTACAAGGTGAGCGCGGACGGCACCACCACCGTCGACTACGCCGGGGCAAGGCTGGCCGGCAGCCTGTCCCCCGATGGCAGCGTATTCACCGCCACCCAGATATCCCCCACGGTTCAGGGCGCAGCGATCTGCCTGCGGACGTCGAGCAATAAAATGGTGGGAAATGTGGCCGGCAGCTATTACGGCGCCTGGATCAGCACCCAGCCGGTGACCGCGGTGACTGAGCTGCTGCTGGATAAAATGGGCCAGACCGCCGAGACCGCGCTGCTCGACTCCTCGGGCGGGCGCAACTACTCCCTGGGCCAGAATTTCATGTTGGTAAAGGCGACCGGCCAGATCGAAACCCGGGACGCCGACGGCGCCGTGTCCCAGGACGGGCGGGTTCTGTTCATCATCCAGACTGATCCCAACAAATTCCCGACCCTGATCGTTTATGTCCGCAAGACCTGATGGGGGCCCTCGAAGCCCTCGGACCCAGGCCTGAGCTGCTCCGACGGCGTATACTACCGGACCAATTCCCGAGATCCCCGCATGCCCGCCACACCCCAGCGCCTTGTGCTCATTGGCGCGTTCGCCGCGCTTTACCTGATCTGGGGTTCGACTTACCTGGCGATCGGCATCGGCGTAGCGACCTGGCCCCCGTTGCTGTTCTGTGGGGTGCGCTTCCTGCTGGCGGGCTGCCTGCTCTATCGCTGGCTGCGCTGGCGCGGCACAAGTCCACCGACAGCCCGCGAATGGCGTTCGGCCATCTTGCTCAGCATCCTGATGCTGGGCTTCGGGACCGGCGGCGTGACCATCGCCCAGTCCCTCGGGGCTGCCTCCGGCGTGGCCGCGCTGATGGTCGCGACCATGCCCCTGTTCACCGTCATATTCGGTTACCTCTGGGGCCAGCGGGCGCGCCTGCTGGAGTGGACAGGGATTTTACTGGGCCTGCTGGGCATCGCCCTGCTGAATTCCGGCTCGAACCTGCAGGCCAGCCCACTGGCGGCGCTCATATTGATCCTGGCGCCGGCGGGCTGGGCGCTCGGCTCCGTGTGGGGGCGGTATCTCAAGCAGTCACCGGGACTCATGGCAAGCGCCAGCCAGATGCTGGCCGGCGGCGGGGTGCTGTTAGTGGCGAGCGCCCTCTCCGGTGAGCACATGCAGCAATGGCCCGATGCGGCTGGTTGGGGTGCCCTGGCCTACCTGACTGTGTTCGGTTCAATCATCGCCTACAGCGCCTACCTCTACCTGCTCAAAACGGTGCGCCCGGCGGCGGCTACCAGCTATGCCTATGTCAACCCGGCAGTAGCGGTACTGCTGGGGGTCACCTTCGCCGGCGAGCATGTCGGCATCGAAGAGGGCCTGGCCATGGTCCTGATTATCCTCGCGGTAGTGCTGATCGCTCTGCCAAAGTCGCGGCAGCGTGTAAACTAGCGCGCAGCACCCGACCCTGGAGACCGACCGTGCAAAAGCGTGAACCACTCTGGCTGGAGGACCTGCCGCAGGCGTTCAAGAATTATCGCGCGGGGCGCGACGTGGACGAGGTCGAATGCATAGTGCCGGACCTGGCGGGCATGTCCCGCGGCAAGGCCATGCCGCTCAACAAGTTCGACCCCGACCACGAGACCTACCTGCCCATTTCCATCTTCTACCAGACCATCACGGGCCGGGATGTGGAGATGGACATCGTCAACCAGTGGGCAGAGGGCGACGTTGTACTGAAAGCCGATATGAGCACCGCCAAGGCCGTGCCCTGGGCGAAGGAGCCCACCCTGCAGGTGATCCATGACCTGTACAATCGCGACGGCAGCCCGGTCAGCGTTGCGCCGCGCAATGTCCTGAAGCGCCTGGTGAATCTCTATGCGCAACAGGGATGGAAACCGGTGGTGGCCCCGGAACTCGAGTTCTACCTGACCAGGCCCAACCTGGATCCCAACGAACCGATCGAGCCGCCGATCGGCCGCACGGGGCGCCGGGGCACGGCCAACCAGTCCTATTCCATGTCGGCGGTGGATGAATACGGCCCGGTAATCGACACTATTTACCGCTACGCCCAAAGCGCAGGACTGACCATAGATACCGTGATCCAGGAGGATGGCGCCGGCCAGGTGGAGATCAACCTGACCCACGGCGACCCGATCCTGCTTGCCGACCAGGTGTTCTACTTCAAGCGCATCATTCGCGAGGCGGCGCTGAACCACGGCATGTTTGCCACTTTCATGGCCAAGCCCATGCGCGACCAACCCGGCTCGGCCATGCACATACACCAGAGCGTTATCGACCTGGCCAGCGGCAAAATCATCTTCAGCAACAAGCAGGGAAAGCCCAGCAAGCGCTTCATGCATTACATCGGCGGCTGCCAGAAGTACCTGCCGCAGGCCCTGCCGCTGATGGCGCCCTACGTCAACAGTTACCGGCGCTTCGAAACCAGCACCAACTCCAGCGCCCCGACCAATATCTCCTGGGGTTATGACAACCGCGCCACCGGCCTGCGGGTGCCGAACTGTGGCCCGCAGGATCGCCGCCTGGAAAACCGGGTGGTGGGTGTGGACTGCAACCCCTACCTCGCCATCGCGGCGAGCCTCGCCTGTGGCTACCTGGGCATGCTCGAACACACCAGGCCGGGGGAACCCGCCGCCGGCGAGGTTGAGGATGAGGATTACCCGATCCCAACGACGATTGACGAGGCCCTGACCTTGTTCGAGCAGGCCGAACCGGTGCACCGGGTGCTGGGCCTGGATTTCTGCATGGTTTACAGCGAGGTCAAGCGCGAGGAAATGCGCCAGTTCCACCGGGAAATCAGCCCCTGGGAACGCGAGCACCTGCTGTTGAACGTGTAGCGAGATGGCGATCCCTTGCCCGATGTAATCGCCAGCCCGGTTATCGATGATGTGGTGGCCGAGGCCCTGCAGCTGAACCTGTGCTTTCTCGATGGCCCGGGGCGGGCGCGCCAGGTGCCCTTCACCTTCTCCCCGGCGTCGATTGCAGCGCAGGTGCTGCAGCAGATGGAAACCGTCGCTCCCCTGTTGGGTCGGCTGACCCAGGCGCTGGCCGCCCGCGATGAGATGATCCAGGCGGTGCACGGCCCACTGGCCGGCGGTGACGTTTTTTTTGCCGAAATGCTCGCCATGCACAGGGAACTGCACTCAGGAGGCAACGGCCTGCCGCGGCTGCCCCTGTTGCTGCAGCGCAGCGACTTCATGGTGGATGCGCGCGATGGCGCGCGCCTGGTGGAGTGCAACAGTATCGCCGCGGGCATGGCGCCCTTCGGCGAGCGGGCGCACCTGTTGCACCGCTATATCGCCAGTCGCTGGCCCGCGGAGTTTGCCCGCTACCACAGCAGCTCGCCCGGCGCGCTGCTGCCAAACCCGGCGACCGCCAGGCTGGCCGAGGCCATGGCCGCCGCGGCCCGGCAACTGGCGCGGGAACTGGGCAGCGGGCCGGTCGATCCGGGGTTCCTGATGGTCGTGCAGGAAGACGAGGACAACCTGTTTGACCAGCGCCTGCTGGAACGCCAGCTGCAGGCGCTCGGCCTGCGCACCTACCGCCGCAGCTTCAGGCAACTGCACGAGCAGCTGTCAACCGGGCCCGGGCAGTCACTGCAACTGGCCGGCTGCGGCACGATTCATCTGGTGTACCTGCGGGCCGGCTACCAGTACCAGGATTACGTGGCCACCGACCTGGATACCCGGCGCTGCTGTGATGCCATTTGCGCCACGCGCATGTTCATCGAGCGCCATCGCGTGGCCGTCAACGCCACCGTCGCGCAGCAGTTGGCTACCAGCAAGCGCATGCAACTTCACCTGGCCACGGCCGGCAGCGCCCTGCTGGGCGAACTCGGCTTCAACCTACGGGAGCAGGAGCTGTTGACGGCGGTGTTCGCCCCTATGCGAGCGGTAGACGCCGACAGTGCCGAGCGCCTGCTGGCGGAGGCCGGCAGCGCTGACTGGGTGCTCAAGAACCAGGGCGAGGGCGGGGGCCATTGCCTGTTCGACCGCGATATCATCGACCGCCTGGGCACAATGACCCCGGCAGACCATCCTGCCTGGGTGCTGATGCGGCGCCTGCGCCCGGCGGGCAGAACCCGGCCTACCCTGGTCATCCGCGCAGGCAAGGCGCAGCGGGTGGAGCGGCTGGTAAGCGAGGTGGGGCTGTTTACGGCCCACCTGGCAGACCGGGCCCTTGCGACCGGCGATGGGCAGCCCGGCCAGGTCGGCTACCTGGTCCGCTCGAAGCCCCCGGAAGTCACCGAGGGCGGCGTTCACAGTGGCTTCGGCGCGCTCGACTCGCTGTTCGTGGAGGATCGGGCTGACGGTATGGGGCAGACGGGGAACAGCGGGAAAGAGCGGGATTCCCGCCTCTAAACCACGAAAGCTGCGTAAATTGAGCGCACCGCCTGGGGGTAGTCCTCCGGCGCCACGCCGACGATGATGTTCAGCTCCGAGGCGCCCTGGTTGATCAGGCGGACATTGACGCCCGCGCCTGCCAGCGCGGTAAAGACCCGGGCCGCAATACCGGGGGTGCGGGCCATTTCCTCGCCCACAATCGCGATCAGGGCGATGCCAGGCACGAAGTCCAGCTCGTCCGGTTCCATGGTGCGGCGGATTTCCTCCAGCACCTGATCGGTGCGACCCTCCAGCCAGCTGGACTCCACGATCACGCTGACGCTATCGATACTGGATGGGCAGTGCTCGAAGGGAATGCCGTTGTGCTCGAATACCCCGAGCAGGCGGTAGACAAAGCCCACCTCGCGGTTCATCAGGTTCTTACCGATGGTAATCATGGAAAAGCTGGTCTTGCCGGCCACGCCGGCGATCTGGGTACTGGCCACCACCTCGGGCGAGAGCCGGGAGACAATTCGGGTGCCCGGGTGCGCGGGCGCGTTGGTGTTGCGGATATTGACGGGTATGCCCACTTCCCGCACCGGCGCCATGGCCTCATCGTGCAGCACACTGGCGCCCATGTAGGCCAGTTCGCGGATCTCCGCGTAGGTCACCTCCTCCATGGGCCGGGGGTTGTCGACTATCCGTGGGTCCGCCATCAGCAGGCCCGACACATCGGTCCAGTTTTCGTACAGCATGGCGTTGGCGGCCCGGGCGGCCACCGCGCCGCTCACGTCGGAGCCGCCGCGGGAGAAGGTGCGCACCCGGCCCTCAGGGTCCCGGCCGTAGAAGCCGGGTATCACATAGCGCTTGCCGGTGTCGGCGAGGCGCGCACCCAGCAGTTCCCAGGTCTGCGGGTCCACCAGGCCGTTGGCCCCGATCACGATGCAGTCCGCTGGCTCGACAAATTCCGCGCCCAGCCAGGCGGCGAGCAACAAGCCGCTGAAATGCTCTCCGCGGGAGGCTGCGTAATCCGCGGTGACGCCCTGGCCCAGCGCCTCCCGAAACTGCTCCAGGTGTGGCGCGATAATGGGCGCGATGCCCAGCTCCCGCTCGATACTGGTAAAGCGCTCGGCGACCTGGGTGAAGGAGGCGGAAAAATCGGCGCCAACGCCGGCCGCGTGCTGGCACAGGTAGAGCAGGTCCGTGATCTTGGTATCCTTTGCATCGCGCTTGCCCGGCGCGGACGGCACGATGATCAGCCTGCGCGCATCGGCATCGACAATTGCCCGCACCTTGCGCAACTGCTCCGGGCTGGCGAGGCTGGAACCGCCGAACTTGCACACAATCCGCGCCGTGCGCGCCCCTGTTTCGTCCGAAACCTGCCGCCTGCTTACTGTCACCGCATCACCCCTCGCCTGTCGCGCCCGCGCCGGTCGCGCGCTGGAGGGGGGCAGTCTACTGAATTCCGGGGCCGCACTGAAGATCAGGGCAGGCCGTGCAGGCTGGTACATGAAACTAAACCCGCGCCGCCGCGCGGCGCTTGCGTGGCCCGGCCCGAGTTGCTTGACTGGCTTACTGCGACGTTTACGGCCACTCGCGCTCGGAACAGTGAGGGACAATCCAATGGATACACCGGTGAACAGCTATCTCATCAGGGGCGGAATGGTCGTCGACGGCACCGGCAGCGCGCCATTCAGGGCCGACCTTCGGGTGCAGGACGGCTTGATCACCGCAGTGGCGCCGGCCCTGGCTGCCGGCAGTGGCGAGGCCCTGGTGGATGCCGCCGGCTGTTACGTCACCCCGGGGCTGATTGAGAGCCACACCCATTTCGATGGCACCATGTGGTGGCAGCCGGATCTGAACCCGCTGCCCGGCTGCGGTGTAAGCACCGTGGTCATGGGCAACTGCGGCTTTGCGCTCGCACCCCTGCACGCTGATCCCGCCGTGCGGCGGGAAGTAGTGAAGATCTTCTCCTTCTTCGAGGACATTCCCGAGTCGGCGTTCCTGGACAAGCTGCCCTGGGACTGGCGGACCTGGTCGCAGTACAAGCAGTCGATGGTCGCCAATACCCGGGTGACCGCCAACTACGGGGCCTTTGTCGGCCACATCGCCCTGCGCCTGGCGGTGATGGGAATGGATGCCTGGGAGCGCGCCGCCACGCCCGCCGAAATCGGCCAGATAACCGAGCTGCTGGTGGATGCGCTGGAAGCCGGCGCGCTGGGGCTCTCCACCAACCTGCTGGATCACGACGGCAGCGACCGGCCGGTGCCCTCCATGGTGGCCGACGATGCCGAACTGGGCGCCCTGTTCCGGGTGATGGCCAACTACCCCCGCGCCACCACGCAGGTGATCGTCGACAGCCTGATGCGCTTTACCGCCGCCGCGTCGATGGAGCGCATCGCCCGCCTCACGGAGGGCCTGGCGGTGCGGGTGCAATGGGCGGGCGTGCCCACCCTGCGGTGGCAGAAGGACTACGGTATCCAGCAGCCTATCCTGGAGTTGCACGAGCGCTTTGCCAGGGAGGGGCGCGACTTCTGGACCGGCTACGCCCATGTGCCCATCACGGTCACCGCCAGCATCCGCCAATCCCTGCTGTTCGCCCAGTCGAATGACTACGTCTGGCACGAGGTCGTCACCGCCGACAGCGATGCGGCGAAGCTGGCGCTGCTGGCAGACCCGGATTGGCGTCGGCGCGCCCGCCACTCCTGGGCTAATGACTCGCTGGAGACCGGCTTCTTTCGCCGGCCCGAGGCCATCATGCTGGACAACTCCGAGAACGGCGCCGACCCGGTCACCTCCCTGGGCGACTACGCGGCCAGGCTGGGGCTGCCCGCCTCCGACGCCATGGCGCAATGGTTTATCGACAACTGCCTGTCCTCCTCCGTCACCATGCCCCCTTGGGAAAAAGACGATGACATGGTGGTGCGCCTCACCCGGGACCCGCTGGCGGTGGGAAATATCAACGACTCGGGCGCGCACGGGCAACTGTTCTGCGCCAGCGGCGACAATCTCCTGCTGTACACCGACTACGTGCGCCGGGGCCTGCTGCGTATCGAGGAAGCCGTACACTGCCAGACCGGCAAACTGGCGTCCCACTTCGGTTTCACCGACCGGGGTGAGCTGAAACCAGGCAAACGCGCCGACATAACCGTGTTTGCGCTGGATGAGATCCAGCATCGGCGGAAATACAAGGTGTTTGATGTGCCCGATGGCAAGGGAGGTTTCACCTGGCGCTGGACCCGCGACCCGGCCCCGGTGCGACTGACCCTGGTGAACGGTGTCGCCACCTTTGCCGACGGCGAACCCACCGGGGCGATGCCCGGTGTCATGGTAAGCCCCGCTCAGGAGTAGGGTATCACCGCCGAGCAGACGTAGGCCGCCACCAGCTAAATCCTGTCAATCGTCACGAAGAAATAGGCCGCCGTGGAGCCAGGCAATTTGCCCGCTCTCGCCGATTGCAGTTTGGATCGAGTACCCTGACAATGGCGGGGATGTGTTCAGCCCTGTGACCAATATGCTCGCCAATCTACTCCCTGCACTACTGGTGTGGGTGGCGCTTGCGCTTCCCGCGAGTGCGCAACAGGCCGCACCCGACGCTGTTTCCGCAAGCGCGGCCGCCGACACAGCGGCGCCCGAGGCAGAAGCCTTCTCCGGGCAAGCGGAGGCGGCAGCCAGAGCGGCAAACGTCAACCTCAGGGAAGTCTTCGAATCCCCGTCGACTGCGGCTGTGCTGCCGCGAATATCGGCGGAGG
>JBFZEF010000140.1:0-2826 GCA_041307045.1 Halioglobus sp. | reverse complement strand
CCTCCGGCTACAAGCTGTTGCTGTATCCACTTGTCTACGCGTTTGATGGCCGCTCGCCCTTTCGCGAGATCGGCGAGTGGCTCTCGCCGTTCCGGCAGCGGGGTATCGCCTCCCCGCTGTTTTTCTACCTGATGTGGCTGCCCCTGCTGGCCCCGGTCTACATGCTGCCGGCGGTGCGGCGCAATCTCGATGTGCCCTGGGAGGGGATGTTGCTCACCGCGCTGACACTGCTCATGGCGCTCACCAGCCGCCGCTTCATTCCGCTGTTCGGGATTTCCCTTGCGGTCATGCTGGCCCCCCTGCTGGGCCTGTGCCTGAGGCAGTTGCGGCTCGAGCGGTTCAGCCCGGTGCTGGCGCTGTTGGCATTGCTGGTGGGCCTGCTGCGCCTGCTGCCCTACCCGATGCAGGCGGCCCCTGCCTTTCATTACCTGGTGGCGGAGTACAGTTTTCCGGTGGATATGCTGGATTTCATGCAAGCCAACCGGATAAGGGGAAAGGTGTTCTCCCTGTGGAACTGGGGCGGCTATATCCACTGGCGCACCGATGGTGCGCTCAAGGTTTACGTCGACGGACGCGCCGATACCATCTACGACGACCAGACCTACCGCGACTACGTCACCGTGCTGGGTTCACGCCCGGGCTGGATTGAGCTGGTGGAAGGCAGCGGCGCCGATTACATACTGTGGCCGCACGACCGTGGCGACGGGCAGCAGAAATTGCGCGAACTGCTGGCCACCGGCCGCTGGCGGCCCGTCTACAGCGATGCCGTGTCCTGGCTGCTGGCGCGCAGCGCCAGCGTGCCTGCGGGTGAGCTGCAGCCCTCTCCCCCAGGCCCCTGGCGCGACCTGGCATTGGCCATGAACAACCAGCGCGTCGGGAACATGGACGCCGCCACCGCTCACGCCGAGGCGGTGCGCGAGGTCATGCCCTGGCAACGGGATGCCTGCAGCCTGCTGGTTTCCGCCTACCGCAACCAGGGCGAACAGGAGCGGGCCCAGGCGACCCTGGCCGATTGCCACAGCTACTTCCCGTCGCAATTCCTGCGCTGAGCAGGCGGGCGACCGAGCAGCTGCGCAATTCGCTCGCTATTGCGCACTCTCAGGCCCGCCAGTGTTCCGCTGTGAATGCCATCATGCTGTCCTTGCCGGTGGTGATATCTGCCAGCAGCCAGTCGGTTTCGGGCAGCAGTTTCTCAAAGTAATAGCGCGCCGACACCAGTTTGCCCTCGAGCAGCGGGCGATTGTCCGCTCCGTCAGCCAACATCCTTCCGGCGACGCTGGCCATGCGGGACCACAGGTAGGCAATCACGGTCAGCGCCGTCAGCCGCAGGTAAGGTGAAGCGGCGGCGCCGGCCTGTTCCGGATCCTGCATGCCGTTGGTGGCAACCCAGGTAGTGGCGTGCTGCAGTGATGTGAGGGCTGCCTCGAGTTCGCGGTGGTAGGGTGCGTCCGGTGTCGTAGCGAGAAAGGAACGGATGGTATCGAACAGCTGACCAATCAGGCGCCCGCCTTTCAAGCCGAGTTTGCGCCCCACCAGGTCCATCGCCTGGATACCATTGGTGCCCTCGTAGATACGGGGTATCCTGCCGTCCCTGACCAGCTGTTCGAGCGGCCAGTCAGTGGTGAAACCGGCGCCGCCAAGCACCTGCAGGCCAACGTTGGCGTTATTGAACCCCTCGTCCGTCAGGAAGGATTTCACGACGGGGGTGAGCAACTGGACCAGGTCATCAGCCCGTTCACGCACAGCCGCCTCCGGGTGCGCCACGGACAGGTCGAGTTGGTGGCCGGTAAAGAGTGCCAGTGCGCGCATGCCTTCATTCAATACTTTCTGGCGCATCAACATACGCCTTACATCGGGGTGCACGATGATAGGGTCGGCGGGCCCGTTGGTATTTTTGGGCCCGCTCAGGGCGCGGCCCTGCAGCCGCTCCAGTGCGAAACCGAGACTCTCCTGGAAGGCCATCTCGGCCACACCCAGGCCCTGCATGCCGACCATCAACCGGGCCTCGTTCATCATGGTGAACATGGCGCGCATGCCGTTATTGGGCTCGCCCACCAGCCAGCCCTGGGCATTTTCAAAGTTCATCACCGCGGTGGCTGAGCCTTTGATGCCCATCTTGTGCTCGAGGCCGCCACAGAATGCCGGGTTGCGCTCGCCCGTGTGTGGCAACACCTTGGGTACGAGGAACAGGGATATGCCCTTGGTGCTGTCGGGCGCGCCGGGCAGCTTGGCAAGTACGAGGTGAATGATATTGTCCACCAGGTCGTGCTCGCCACCGGTAATCCAGATCTTGGTGCCCTCGATACTGTAGCTGCCATCGGGGCGGGGAGTAGCCCTGGTCCGTATCATGCCAAGGTCGGTGCCGCACTGGGGTTCGGTCAGGCACATGGTGCCGGTCCACCGGCCGCTGACGAGGTTTTTGAGGTAGATGTCCTTCAATTCCTGCGAGCCATGGGCATACAGCGCACTGATGGCCCCATGGGTCAGGCCGGCGTACATGCCCAGGGACAGGTTGGAGGAGCACACCATCTCATCCACGATAAACTTCAGGGTATGAGGCAGTCCCTGCCCGCCATAGTCCACGGGCGCGTCCAGTGATGCCCAGCCGGCCTCGGTGAATTGCCGGTAGGCGTCGACGAAGCCGTCTGGCGTGGTCACGCTGCGGGTTTGCGGGTCATAGGTGCAGCCCTGTTGGTCGCCAATCTTGTTGAGTGGCTGGAGGACCTCGGCGGCAAGCCTGCCAGCCTCCTCGATGACCGCACATATGATGTCAGGGCTCGCCTCAGCGTATTTCTCGAAGTTTTGCAGCTGGTCGACGCCAAGGAC
>JBFZEF010000136.1:0-6745 GCA_041307045.1 Halioglobus sp. | reverse complement strand
ACTCGAGATCAAGGCTGAGGCCCCGCCCGGCTCCAGGCATTTCAGTTAACTCCAACCGGTGGCGCAGGAGCTGGTGTATACTGCGGGGACTTGACCAAGGAGGTGTCCATTGCTGAAAGCTGTGATCGTAGTGTTGATGCTGGCTTTGCTTGCCAGCCTGGGGAGCGGGTTTTATTTCCTGATGAAGGACCAGGGCGATAAAACCAAGCGTCGTACCATGCATTCCCTGGGCGTCAGGCTGACCCTGGCGATATGCCTGGCGGCCGTGATCGTATACGGCGTGGCCACCGGGCAGCTGGGCCGCAGCAACACCTGGGATGCCGGGCCGAAGCCCGAGACACCCTCGCAAGCCGCACCCTGAAACACAGGCCTTTACAGAATATAGACAAACAGGAACAGGAACACCCAGACCACATCCACAAAATGCCAGTACCAGCTGGATGCTTCAAAACCGAAATGGTCGGTGGCCGTAAACTGGCCGCCAAACACCGAGCGCAGCAGCTGGATCAACAGCATGGTCATACCCATGAACACGTGAAAGCCGTGGAAGCCCGTGAGCATGAAAAAGGTAGAACCGTAAATTCCGGAGTTGAGGGTCAGGCCAAATTCAGCATAGGCCTCGTGGTACTCCATATACTGCAGAACCAGGAAGGCTATACCCAGAAGCACTGTCACGGTCAGCCAGAAGTTGAACTTTTTCCTGTTGCCGTTGAGGATGCCCATATGGGCGAGGTGGCAGGTAAAACTCGAAGTCAGCAGGAAAACCGTATTCCAGAGCGGCAGCCAGGCCCACCAGGCATGCGCATCGGCGAATGACATGCTTGTCTGCGGCGAAGTAAACGTACCGTTGTTGGCAATCGGCTGGGCAGCCGCGCCACCTACCGCTTCCTGTGGCGTCTGCATCATGGGCCAGCTGAAATTGAATCCCTCCCACAGCACGCCGTTCATGCGCCCCGCTTCACCTTCACCCGCGAGCCAGGGGCCGACCAGCATGCGCACATAAAACAGGGCGCCGAAGAAGGCGAAAAAAAACATCACCTCGGAAAAGATAAACCAGAACATGCCGAGCACGTAGGATTTCTTCAGCTGGGCGCTGTTCATCCCGGCGATGTTCTCCCTGATAGTGGTGCGAAACCAGCCGAACAGGGTGGCTGCGAAAAACAGCATGCCGATCGTGAAAATACTCCAGGAGTTCGTCTGCCGACCGGGCTCGCCGAAGGTCATGTCGTTCAGGATACTGCCCGCGCCAAATATACTCAGGATCAGGCCGATAGTGGCGCATATGGCCAGCCGGCTGCTTTCCGGCACATAGTACTTTTCGTACGCTGCGGAACTCTGACTTGTCATTTTCTCTCTTCTCCGTGTAATAAGCGCGGGTTCCTGAACCCGCGCGTCAGCGAGTAGCTACGGCGCCGTTCGCCATATCTGTTACATCAAAAATCGTATAGGACAGCGTAATGGTGTGGATATCCGCCGGCAGGTCCCGATCAACGATATACTGAAGGGGCATCTGGGTGGCAGCTCCCCCGGCCAGTGGCTGCTGGTTGAAACAAAAACACTCCGTTTTGTGGAAGTACTGTACCGCCCTGGACGGCGAAATGCTGGGAATCGCCTGCGCCACCATATCCTTGCCGAGAGTGTTGTGGGCAAAAAAAGTCGTGTCGTTGACCGCGCCCGGATGTACTTTCATCATGGTAACTGTGGGCCCGAATTCCCAAGGCATGCCCTCGTTGTTGGTGGCCACAAACTGCACCGTCACCAGGCGGGTTTCATCGATGCCGGCCTGTACCGAGGTATAGGCCTTGCCATCGGTCTTGCCATTGATGCCCAGGGCATCACACAGCACGTTGTACAGTGGCACCATCACCACAAACACGAAGGCGAACATGGCGACCGCAACCATGACCAGTTTGATCACGGTATCGGTCGCGGGGTTGGCAGTGAATCGAATCATGCGCGGCGCGTCCCTCAAGAGTGCGCGTGAGCCGGGTCGATCTTTGGCGGCGTTTCAAAGGTGTGGTAGGGCGCCGGCGTTGCTACCGTCCACTCCAGGCCTTCGGCGCCATCCCATACCTTGGGGTCGGAGACCTTCTTGCCGGCAACAATCGTGGCAATCACGTTGTACAGGAAGAGGATCTGTGACAGACCGTATATAAAGGCACCGACCGAGGACATCATGTTGAAGTCAGTGAACTGCAGGGCGTAGTCCGGAATCCGGCGCGGCATGCCCGCCAGGCCCACGAAATGCTGCGGGAAGAAGGCCAGGTTGAAGCCGACGAAGGAAATCCAGAAATGGGTCTTGCCCATGGTTTCGTTATACATGCGCCCGCACCACTTGGGCAGCCAGAAGTAAATCGCCGCACTCATGCTGAACACGGCGCCGGCAACCATTACATAGTGGAAATGCGCCACCACGAAATACGTGTCGTGGTACTGGAAGTCGGCGGGCGCGATCGACAACATCAGGCCGGTAAAGCCGCCGATCGTGAACAGGATCAGGAAGCCGATACAGAACAGCATCGGCGTTTCGAAGCTGAGCGAGCCCCGCCACATGGTGGTCACCCAGTTGAACACCTTCACCCCGGTGGGCACCGCGATCAGCATGGTGGCATACATGAAGAACAGCTCGCCGGCGACAGGCATGCCCACGGTGTACATGTGGTGCGCCCACACGATAAACGACAGGAACGCGATTGAGGCGGTGGCGTAAACCATGGAGTCATAGCCGAACAGAGGCTTGCGGGAAAACGCCGGGATGATCTGTGACACCACACCGAAGGCCGGCAGGATGATGATGTACACCTCGGGATGGCCAAAGAACCAGAAAATGTGCTGGAACAGCACCGGGTCACCACCGCCGGCGGCGGAGAAGAAGCTGGTGCCGAAGTGCACATCCATGAGCATCATGGTCACGCAGCCCGCCAGCACCGGCATCACGGCGACCAGCAGGAAGGCGGTGATCAACCAGGTCCACACGAACAGGGGCATCTTCATGTAGGTCATGCCCGGCGCGCGCAGGTTCATCACCGTGGCGATGATATTGATGGAGCCCATGATGGAGGAAAGGCCCAGGACGTGGATCGCGAAGATGAAATACGTTACGGAGGGCCCCGCATAGGTCGTGGACAGCGGTGCGTAGAAGGTCCAGCCGGCCGCCGGCGCACCACCCTCCATAAAGAGCGTGGAGGCCAGCAGCAGAAAGGCCGGGGGCAGGATCCAGAAGCTCCAGTTGTTCATGCGCGGCAGCGCCATGTCCGGCGCCCCGATCATCATCGGGATCAGCCAGTTGGCCAGGCCCACGAAGGAAGGCATGATCGCCCCGAACACCATGACCAGGCCGTGCAGTGTTGTCATCTGGTTGAAGAACTCTGGCTCCACCAGTTGCAGGCCGGGCTGGAACAGCTCGGCGCGGATTATCATGGCGAAGCTGCCGCCCAGGATGAACATGGCGAAGGAGAACCACAGGTACATGGTTCCAATGTCTTTGTGGTTGGTGGTAAATAGCCACCGGGTGAGTCCCTTGGCGGGACCGTGGTGATGATGCTCGCCCATCGTTAACTCCTCCGATTAGCCCTTCTTGTGATTGTAGACATCAATGGGCTGGATCATATCGCCCATGTTGTTGCCAAATGCGTTGCGCTGGTAGGTGATGACCGCCGCCATTTCGACATCGTTCAGCTGCCCACCAAAGGCCTGCATAGCCGTGCCCGGCACGCCGTTTATGCCGATATCGAGGTGCTTGGCAACGTCCCCGGTGGCAATAGCGCTGCCGGCGATAGCGTTGCCCAAGCCGCCCTCGCCGTTGGCGCCATGGCAGGCCAGACAGCTGCGGGTGTAGACGTCGGCGCCACGCTCCATTAACTGGTCGAGCGTGAAGGTCTGTGCCATCAGCTCCTTGACCGCGGCGGCCTCTGCCTGCTTGCCGCTGAGCCAGCTGGCATATTCGTCCTTGCTCACCACATTAACCACGATAGGCATGAAACCATGGTCCTTGCCGCACAGCTCGGCACACTGGCCGCGATAGACCCCGACGGTGTGCACCTTGGTCCAGGCCTCGTTGATAAACCCGGGAATCGCGTCGCGCTTGACCGCCAGCTCCGGCACCCACCAGGAATGGATCACATCATTGGCGGTAACGAGGAAGCGCACCTTGGTGTCGACCGGAATCACCAGGGGCTCATCCACTTCCAGCAGGTAGTGTTCGCCCTTGGGCTCCGCGTTTAAAATTTCGCTCTGGGGTGTCCGCAAGTTACTGAAAAAACTTACGTTTTGCCCCGTCTTGTCCATGTACTCGTATTTCCACTTCCACTGGAAACCGGTTACCAGTATGTCCAGCTCCGCGTCATCCGTGTTGTAGACCGCGAGCAGCGAGGACGTCGCCGGCACCGCCATGCCGATCAGGATGAAGAAAGGCACCACCGTCCAGGCAATCTCGACCTTGGTGCTCTCGTGGAAATGCGACGCCACCGCCCCTTTCGACTTGCGATGATAGATGATGGAATAAAACATCACCCCGAAAACGGCAACGCCAATCACTGTACATATAATGAGAATAATCATGTGCAGGCTATAGATGCTTTCGCCCACCGCAGTTGCACCCGGATCCATATTGACCTGGCTACCTTCGGGACCGTAAGCCAGTGCGGCAGCGCTCATCAGCATTAGCACAGAACAGGTGGCGAGCTTCAGCAGCCGCTTCGCTTCAAAAGACATTGTCCGTGTCTCCATGTTGTAGTAAATCATATCTCCCCCAACTGACCGCCCGGACTGTCCACCAAACAGCCGCACATTCACTGCGGTGTGGTATGAACGACGCGGCACCGCAAGCGAGCAGGGCGAACTGGAAGTTAACGCTGCTTGAACTTATCAGCTGATACGAATTTGCCAACCCTGCGACAATTGGCCGCACCGGCAAAGCGCGCAGATTATAGCGAATCTCCTCTCTAAAGCCTACCCGGTTTCCCACCCCGCCCGGCGCCGCCCAGGGGCCCAACCGGCCCACGACTACACCCCAATATATTGGGGCCGATCCCTGTGGAGACCACCACATAGGGTGACGATGGCGACAGGTGCGGGTCAAACCCAAACCGCATCCCCGCGGCTCTCCTGCGCCGATACTCGCCTCAAACGCTCTGGTGGAGAAAGAATGCGTTCCCGGTGATAGCGGTTTCGCCGGGATGTACTAGCCTGAACCGTACCTGACGCAAGCCCAATCCGGCATCGAGTGCCCCATGGTCGCAGCTATTATCCGCGCCAAGATCAGCGCGGCTGTGACGGCGGAGGCCGAGAGCGGGCGGCTGCGTCGACGCCTCGAGCAACAGCTGCCCCTGCTTCGCAGTAAACTGGTTTTGCCCGAGCAGGAGCCGGTTGTCGCGCTGCTGCGCTTCATCACCGATTACATTGAAAGCGTGCCGGGCTGCCTGCAGCTGGTTACGGCGGTGAGCAAGCAAATGGGCTTTTACGATTACGCCGCCCCTTTCCTGGACATGGCGCAGGACTACTTCCTGCACCCGCCGCCGGAGCTGCCCTCTGACAATGGCCTCGAAGGCCTGCTGGATGAGGCCTTCCTGGCCCATCGCCTGCTGGAGGAGGTGAATGATCACCATATCAGGCACCTGCAGCGCCCGCTGCTGCCGGTGGACATGACCGAGGCCAATGTCATCGTCCATCACCTGCTGGGGGATGCCCTGGCCAACGCACTGGACCAGAAGGTGAACTACACGGCGGCACAGTTGCTGGGGCGTGAATACGTCTGGACCCGGGTCTATGCGCAGCCGGAGAGTGCGGCGCCGATGGGCATACCGCTCAGGCACAACCCCTTGTCCGGGCCATCCCACCGCATTCGCCTGCGCCTGGCCGGCGAAGCGGGCTAGTCCCTGGTTCTCTTGTCAGGATCAATCAGCCTGACGGGCTCGGCGAGGGTCTCCACCCTGCGGGCGGCGGGCCGGCTCACCCGGGTGGGCAACTCCCGGGCCGGGGCAACAGCGGGGGCCGGGGCAAGCGCCAACGGATCGGCCGGCCGCGCTTCAGTAAAGCCACAGGCCACACACTCCCGCTGGTCGGTATCCAGGTCAACGACGATCTTGTCCATGAGCGCGCAGCGCGGGCATACCGCACCCGCGATAAAGCGACGACGGCTTGTGCTTGTGGCCAAACTTCTTCTCCGGGTAAAGACTCACGATCTGGCAAGGCTGCAAGTGTCTGGGTATTGTAGCAGCCGGACCAGCCTCGGGAGCCAGCGCCAATGCGACACCACAATTCAGGTAACATCCGCAGCCATGGCGGCCACAGCCCCACCATCGGCGCACGCGTGTTGATAGACCCCAGCGCCGTGGTGATCGGGGATGTCGCGCTCGGCGACGATACGTCTGTCTGGCCTCAGGTAGCGATTCGCGGTGACATGCACTGGATACGGGTGGGGGCCCGGACCAGCGTCCAGGACGGCTGCGTGCTCCACATCACCCATGCCGGGCCGTTCAATCCCGATGGTTGGCCCTTGCTGATCGGCAGCGACGTCACCATCGGCCACAGGGCCACCCTCCATGGCTGCACGGTGGGAGACCGGGTACTGGTCGGCATGGGCGCCACGATCATGGACGGGGCGTTGGTGGAGGACGACGTGGTCATTGCCGCCGGCGCCCTGGTCACCCCCGGTAAGCGCCTGCGCAGCGGCCTGCTCTACGCCGGCAGTCCGGCAAGGGAGGTGCGGGCCCTGAGCGAAAAAGAAATGGCCTATTTCTGTTAC
>JBFZEF010000134.1:0-4119 GCA_041307045.1 Halioglobus sp. | reverse complement strand
CCGGCTTCGTCAACAGCGGAATTCCGAGCTGGTCGAGCGTCTCCCGCAGGGATGCAGAGTTGTCGCTGCTGATCATGATAGCTGGAGCGGGCGAGGCGATTTCGGCGTTGATGGCATCGATCGCCGCAATCCCGTTGCTGCCATCGCCCAGGTGGAAGTCGGTCAGTAACAGGCATGGGGCACTATCCCCGTCGATAATCGTCGTCACTGCTTCCTCAACGGCGGTGGTCGCGATTACCTGGCAGTCCCAGCTCTGCAGCAAGCGGGCCATGCTGCGCAGCACTTCCTGGTTGTCATCCACCACCACCACCAGGCTTCCATTGAAGCCCATAATGGGCTGTTGCGCCTGCTCGAGGCGGGGTTGATCGACGACCTGCGTGGCGTCGGGCGCTGGCAGCTCGAGGGAAAAGACGCTGCCCTTGCCGGGAGTGGATCGCACCCTGATGTCCGTGCCCAGCAGGCGGCAAATTCGCCGGACGATGGACAGGCCGAGCCCCATGCTGCCCTTGGTGCCACTGGATGCGCCGGGTGCACGCCAGAATTCCTCGAAGATCTTGTCCATGTGGACGGGGTGAATGCCTGTTCCGGTATCCCAGACCTCGATACTGACGCAATTTCCGCGCCGCCGCGCTGCCATCAGGATGCGGCCGCTGTCGGTGTACTTGATGGCGTTGCTGAGCAGGTTTCGCAGTACCGTCTCCAGCAGCATCGCATCGCTGTGTACGCCCAGTCTCGTGGCTTTCACTCCCAGGGCAAGGCCCCGGGTTTCGGCAATCGAGCGGTACTCCACCGCAAGGCGTTCGAACGGCCGCTGCAGGCAAAAGTTGCCGGGTTCGGGGTGAAGGCCCCCGCTGTCCAGGCGGGAGATGTCGAGCAGGGTGCCCAGCAGACTGTTCAGCGTATCGAGCGCCAGCCCGACCCCTCGCAAACTGTCGGCGTCCGCGGCGGCCAGGCGCTGCCTGTCTATTGTCTCGAGGTAAAGCACCGCGGCATTCAGGGGCTGGCGCAGGTCATGGCTGGCCGCGGCCACAAAGCGGGTGCGGCTGGCGGTCGCTTCCTCGGCCTGCGCCTTGGCTTTCAGCAGGGCGGTCTCAAAGCTGCGACGCAGGTCGAGTTCGTGTTCCAGGCGCTCGTTGACCTGGCGCAGCTCGGTGGTCCTGTCCGCCACGGTTTTCTCCAGGTTACTGGCCGCCTGGAACGCGGCGAAAGCGCCTCCCTCGACGTTGATCCGGTGTTCAACCCGATCCAGCAGCACCTGGTTGGTTTTACGCAGTCTGGCCACTTCCCGCTCGAGCTCACACAGGCGCTCCCTCACCACCGCGGGCAGCGAGTCTGGCAAGGGGTCGGCGTCCATCCTCAAGGCTCCAGGCGGAATCCGAGGCCGTTGAATGAGTTCTTCAAATTGAGTGAATTCGACTGCTCTCCCATGCAGGAAAAACCCCAGATATTGCAGGCCCTGAACTGCTCGAATACCGCTTCCTGCAGCCGGTAGCGCATGGCCACCTGGCGGCGAGCCGCACACTCAAATCCCAGCACCATCAGTCGATCGCCAAGGTCGTGGCGCATGCGTTCGCAGGCTTGCCGCAACTGTGCCACGTAGTCTACCTGTGTGGCCACCCGGAACACCACGCCCTCGTCAATGGCGCAGGCGCACTGCAACGAGCCGTCCTCGAGGATCTGCATGAAGCCGCGTGGGTAGGCGCGATCACCCACGGTAATGATAGCCGGGTGCAGAGCGAGTGTTTCCTGGTCCAGGGTGACCGGGTCCAGCGAGCACAGCCTCGCGTACTCTGTGACCGCAACCTCACCGTTGATCTCGTGAACTAGTCGCCGTGCCGGTGTGGCCGCTGTAATGACGCCGCGCTTGTCGCCGGGAACAAAGTTGTGGAAGTTGTAGTGCCTGAACTCGAGGGCGCTATGGACCAAGAGCAGCACCGCGCTGTCGTCGCAGAAGGCGCCCTGGTACAGGACTGGAGTTCGGATGAGCCGCCAGTTGTCGCCACTGGACCCCCCGACCAGGTGAATCGTACCCAGCTCGTTGCCCAGGGCAGCGGCGACGAATTCCTCCGCCTGGCTAAGACTGTCTATCAGCAGCAGGGCGAAAGTATTTGATGCATTTGATTGCGGGCATTGTTCGCGCAGCTCCCACTGCATGGACAGTACGAGATCCCTGGCCTGCTGGAAACCGAAGTCCTGCAGGCCCTCGATCTTGCGCGCCACGCAGCTGAAGGCGCTGCGGTCAAAACTGATGGCCGAGATCGTGTTCTCGAGGTAGCCACCGGGGCTTATCTCTCCCGATGTGGAGCAGCCAAAAAAACGTTTGCCGGGATGCCGCGCCAGCGCGGCCTCCAGTGCGGCGCCGGTATGATTGGGGCCATGCAACAGCAGCACGAACTCCGACGTGTCCAGTGGCAGGCTGGAAAAAAGCTCATCGATGGCGCCGCTGGTGTCAGCAATAGCGGAGTTGAGGGAAGAAATGCCGGCAGCCATCGGTCGATCATAGTCGACTTGGGCTGCCGGCGAAACGGGCGGCATGGCCGGCCCGGACCTGGAAAGAGTTCGCTACAGGGAGATTACGATCGTCTGGGTTTCGGTATAGGCCCTGACGGCCTCGACACCGTTTTCTCGGCCCCAGCCGGACTGCTTGAAACCACCGAAGGGGAGTGCGGCATCGATGACATTGTGGCAGTTGACCCACACCGTGCCGGCCCGGATCCGCGGGGCGATCCTGTGGACCATGGAGACGTCCCTGGACCAGATACTGGCGCCCAGTCCGTAGGGCGTGTCGTTCGCCTGCGCGATAACCTCCTCGATGTCATCATAGGGGCTCGCCACCAGTACCGGGCCGAATATTTCCTCGCGCACGATTTTCATATCCGGGCGGGTATTGACGAAGACCGTCGGGTTGACGAAGAAGCCGTCGCCGGCGGGGCAGTCGCCACCGGTGACCACCTCGGCGCCACTCTCCCGGCCCGAGGCGATATAGGCACAGACCCGCTCCTGCTGGATTTTCGAGACCAGGGGGCCGATCTCGGTGCCCGGGTCCAGCCCGGGCCCGACTTTCATATTGCGGGCGATGTTGGCAACCCCCTCAACTACCTGGTCGAACCTGGACTTGTGGACAAATAACCTCGAGCCCGCCGTGCAGACCTGGCCGTGGTTGAAGAAGATGCCACTGGCGGCGCCGGGGATGGCGATATCCAGGTCGGCATCGGGCAGGACGATGGCGGGGGATTTTCCGCCCAGTTCCAGGGTCACTTTCTTCAGGTTGCCGGTGGCGGCCTGCAGGATCAACCGGCCGACTTCGGTCGACCCGGTGAAGGTCACCTTGTCGATTCCGTGGTGACCGGAGATGGCGGCGCCTGCAGTGTGTCCGTAACCGGTCACGACATTGAGCACGCCAGGGGGAAAGCCCGCCTCCGCGGCCAGTTTCGCCACATAGAGCGCGGTGAGCGGTGTCTCCTCGGCGGGTTTGAGCACCACGGTACAGCCCGCTGCCAGGGCAGGGGCGATTTTCCAGGTCAGCAGCAGGGTGGGGAAATTCCAGGGCACGATCGCTCCCACGACTCCGACCGGTACCGCATTGGCATAGGCAAACAGCTCGCGTTCCGGGAGGAAAGGCACTGAGGGCCTGAGGGTGCTGCCGGTGAGTTTCGACGGCATCCCCGCCATGAACCGCATACAGTCAACGGCGCAGGGCAGGTCCACCGCGGCCGCTACCGCCACGCTCTTGCCATTATCCACTGATTCGAGTTCCGCCAGGACCGCGCTATGCGCTTCCATCAGGTCCGCCAGTCGGTGCAGTAGGCGTTCCCTCACGGCGGGCTTCATCTGTTGCCAGGACCTCCTCTCGAAGGCCCTGCGCGCGGCCTCGACCGCCAGGTTTACGTCTGCGGCGTCACTGTCGGCAACCCGGCTGATGGTCTGGCCCGTGGCTGGATTGACCACGGCCAGGGTTCTGCCGCTGGCGGCCGCGCACCACTGGCCATCGATAAAATTTCTGTGTTCGGCGGCGAGAAATTCCCGGGTTGCGGGCCTGATTGCACTCAGCTCGTTCACGGCCACGGTCATTTCAGCGTCCTCTTTGTCCTTGGTTCCGGGTTTGGCGACAGCTCGAGC
>JBFZEF010000133.1:0-9653 GCA_041307045.1 Halioglobus sp. | reverse complement strand
AGTGAAGGACATCATGGCCTCCCTGCGCCTGATCCTGAACGAGAACGACGACAATGCCTTCCTGCGCATCGCCAACGTGCCGCGCCGCAAGCTGGGGGCATCCACCCTGGAAGCGCTGGGCACTTTCGCCAATGCCCGCCACTGCAGCCTGAGCCAGGCCTGCGGCCTCATCGGCAGTGACTGCATAGCGGAGACCGGGCTCAGGCGCCTGCGCGAATTCCGCAGCTGGATGGCCGCAATCAGCAGCCAGTGCCAGGGCGACGGGGGCGTCGCGGGTATCCGCCAGATGATCCGGGAAATGGACTACGAGGACTGGCTGCTCCAGCTCAGCTCCAGCGAGGATGTGGCCCGCCGCCGCATGGCCAATGTGCACCTGCTGGTGGACTCCCTGCAGCGGGTGATGAGCAGCGAACAGCTGCCCCTGGACGAGGCTATCTCCCGGCTGGTACTGCGCGACCTGCTGGAGCAGCAGGAAGAGGAGCAGGCCGGGGCCGATAGCGTGCAGCTGATGACCCTGCACGCCGCCAAGGGGCTGGAATTCCCGCACGTCTATATCATCGGCATGGAGGAGAACCTGCTGCCCCACCGGGTCAGTGTGGAGGAGGACAATGTCGCAGAGGAGCGACGCCTCGCCTACGTCGGTATCACCCGGGCCCGCCAGACCCTGACCATGAGCCTGGCCATGAAGCGCCGCCAGTTCGGTGAGACCGTGACCTGTGAACCCAGCCGTTTCATCGCCGAACTACCCGCGGACGACCTGCAGTGGCAGGGCGGTGACGCCGACACCGCCGGGGCCAACGAGGAGCGCGGCAAGGAAACCCTGGCGGGGCTGAAAAACCTGTTAAGCTGATGCGGCCCCCAAAATAACCGAGGCATTGCAATGAAATTTCCCCGCCAGGGCCGCGCGCCCGACGTACTCCTGGCCGAGCTGCAGGCGCAGAAATCCAACGATGTGCGCTGGCAGGAGGGCCGCGTGTTCGCCTACATCTATGATGCCGGGGAGGAGGCCCAGCAACTGCTGAAGGATGCCTTCAGCCTGTACATCATGGAGAACGGGCTGGACCCCACCTCCTTTCCCAGCTGCCTCGAGTTGGAAAAAGATGTCATCGGCATGGCGCTCGACCTGGTCAACGGCGGCGACGATGCCACCGGCACGTTCACCTCGGGCGGCACCGAAAGCATCCTGCTGTCGCTGAAGACCACCCGGGACTACTACCGGGACGAGCGCCCTGAGATTACCCGGCCGGAAGTGCTGATGCCCAAAACCGCACACCCGGCCTTCCACAAGGCCTGCCAGTACTTCGACCTGACGGCGGTCACGGTCGACGTGGATGACAACTTCTGCGCCATCCCGGCACTGATGGAGGCGGCCATCACCCCCAACACCATCCTCATGGTGGGCTCCGCGCCGTCCTATGCCCACGGCGCCATCGACCCGATCAGGGAGCTGGGCCAGGTCGCCCTGCGCCACCAGCTGCGCTTCCACGTGGATTGCTGTGTCGGCGGCATGTACCTGCCCTTCGCGAAAGAGCTGGGCTACGATATTCCGGACTTTGACATGGCGGTGCCCGGTGTGACCCAGCTGTCCATGGATTTTCACAAGTGGGGTTACGCCGCCAAGGGCGCATCCTGCATCCTGTACAAGGACCGCGCCATCCGCCGCTACCAGATTTTCTCCTACGCCAACTGGACCGGCTACGCGGTGGTCAACCCCGGCGTCACCTCCTCCAAGGGCGGTGGCCCGGTGGCGGCCTGCTGGGCCATACTCAATTACATCGGCCGGGAGGGCTACCTCAAGCTGGTGCAATCAGCGCAGCAAGCGTCGCGGAAAATCGTCGCCGCGGTGGAGCAGATCGACGGACTGGAAATGATGGGCAAGGCGCAGATCAACATGCTCGCCCTGCGCGCCACCGACTTCAATATTTTCCCGCTGGCCGACGCCATGAAAGAGCGCGGCTGGTTTATCCAGCCCCAATTCGGCTTTGCCAACAGCAGCGAGAACATGCACCTGTCGGTAGGGCCGCACAATGCCCACAACATCGATGAATTCGTCAGCGACCTGAAAGAGGTGACCGCACAGCTGCGGGCCGCCCAACGGGATGCGAAGCCCTTCGTGATGCCCGATGAGTTGCGCGAGTTCATCGTCAACTCGGGCCCCGAGGTCATGGACCAGTTGGGCGATTTGCTCGGCGGCGATGGCAGCTCCCTGCCCGCCAGGATGGAAGACATCAACCTGATGCTGAACCAGCTGCCGGCCGACAGTCGCGAGATGTTGCTGGGCGAGTTCATCAACCGTCTCTACAACCCGGCAGTGCACCCGGCTTGATCCTGTCCATGGCGGGGCACCGGCGCTGGCAATTGGCGCTGGTGCTGCTGGTCACCTTTTTTGTCGCTTACCTGGATCGCCTGAATATCACCTTTGCCCTGCCGCTGATGGCGGCGGAGTTCAACTGGAGCGAGACCCAGACGCGGGAAAACGGCTCGCTGCTGATGGGCCTGTTCTATGCCGGCTATGGGCTGGCCAACATATTCTTCACCCCCTTCGCGGTAAAGCTCGGGCCGCGCCGCAGCATCCTCATCATCGTGGTGTTGTGGTCCCTGTTCACTGCCCTGGGCGCCTGGGTCAGCCAGTGGCTGATGCTGCTGATGGCAACCCGGGTGCTGCTGGGCATCAGCGAAGGTGTACATGTACCCATGATGACTCTGCTGACCAAGACCTGGTTTCCCCTGCACGAACGCGCCCGGGCCAACAGCATCTTCGTCTCCGGACTGTTCCTGGCGGTGGTCCTGTCCCCGCTCATGCTGGTGCCGCTGATGACGGGTTATGGCTGGCGCATGGGCTTTGTACTGGTCGCCCTGTTCGGACTGCTGGCAAGCCTGCCGCTGGTGGCCTGGCTGGTGCACGATACGCCGGAATCCCACCCCGACATAGGCCGGCGGGAACTCGCCTATATCACCGCCGGCCGCGAGCAGGAAGCGCGCCAGGAGGAGGCGCAGCTATCCTGGGGTGAACTGTTCCGCCGGCCCCGTTTCCTGCTGCTGGCGGCGATCGGCAGCATCAACAACGTGGTGGCCCTGGGCTTGTCCGGCTGGCTGCCCACATATTTCACCAATAACCGCGGGATCCCCTTCGAGGACATCACCTTCCTGGTAGCGGCGCCCTACGCGTCTTCGCTGCTGGGCATCGGCCTGTGGGCCTGGCTGGGGGACAGGTTCAACATCCGGGCGCCACTGGCGGCGCTGGGATTCGCCGGCGCCGGGATCATGGTTTACACGGCGCTGCAGGCCGACAGCCTGGCGCTGGTACTGCTGTGCTTCTCCGCCGGGGTATTCCTGATCTCGGCCTTCAACGCCTGCGAATTCGCCATGCTCCAGCGCATCGTGCCGCTGGCAAAAATAGCCCCCGCGATGGGTGTATACAACGGCTGTACCACGATTATCGGCGGTGGGCTGGGGCCCTTTATCGTCTCCCCGATCATCAGCCAGAGCGGGCCAACCTGGGTGATCAGCGCTATCGCCCTGCTCAATGCCGCGCTGTTGCTGTGGGCCTGGCGCCTGATCCGCTACTGAGCGCACGGGCTGCGGGCCGGGGCCGTTGTTTCAGGTCGCCTGGCTTATCGACAGGGTCAGCTTGTCGACGAGCTCATCCACCTGGGCGCGGGTAATCACCAGCGGCGGACAGACCGCCAGCGCGCAACCGGCGACATTGCGCACGATCAGGCCGTTGTCCTGGCACAGCAGGGTGGCCCGCTTGGCCATATCCACCGCCGGGGTCCTGGCCGCCTTGTCCTCCACCAGTTCCACTGCCGCGATCAATCCCGCACCGCGCACCTCCCCGACATTGGGGTGATCCCGCAGCGCCGCCAGCCGGCCCTGCAGGTACTCGCCCATGCGGGCGGCGTGGGCGTAAACATTATCCCGCTCGTATATTTCAAGTGTCTTGAGCGCGGCGGCGCAGCCTGCCGGGTGGCCGGAGTAGGTATAGCCGTGGCCGAAGATGCCCACCTTTGCGCTGGGCTCCCGCATCGCCTCGTAGATATCACCGCGGATGATGGAGGCGCTGATCGGGAAGTAGGCCGAGGACAGCTGCTTGGCGAAGGTCATCTGGTCCGGCTGGCGGATATTCATGGTGTCGCAGCCGAACAGCTTGCCGGTGCGGCCGAAGCCGGTGATCACCTCGTCAGCCCAGAACAGGATGTCGTACTTGTCGAGAATGGCCTGCACTTTTTCATAGTAGCCGGCGGGAGGCACGATAACGCCGCTGGCGCCAGTGATGGGCTCGGCTATGAAGGCGGCGACGGTGTCGGGCCCCTCCCGCTGGATCAGCTGTTCCAGGTTGGCGGTGATGCGCGCCACGAAATCGGCCTCGCTCTCCCCTGCCACTGCCCCGCGGTAATAGTGCGGGTGATCCGTGCGCAGGATACCCAGCGCCTCCAGCGGCGCATCGAAATGTGCCAGGTTGGCCGGCAGGCTGGTGAGGGCGCCCGCCGCGACCGTCACCCCGTGGTAGCCGCGCTCGCGGGTGATGATCTTGCGCTTCTGTGGCTTGCCGATGGCGTTAAAATAATAGCGCAACAACTTGATGTGGGTGTCGTTGGCGTCGGAACCGGAGTTGCCGAAAAACACTTTTGCATCGCGCACCGGCACCAGGGCGGCGAGCTTGTCGGCAAGGTCGATACCCGGCTGGTGGGTCTTGCCGCCGAACATGTGGGTGAAGGACAGGCGCGACAACTGGTCGCTGATGGCCTCGATCAGCTCCCTGTTGCCGTAACCCAAGCCGGTACACCACAACCCGCCCATGCCCTCCAGGTATTGCTTGCCCCGGTTGTCGTAGACATAAACGCCCTCACCGCGGTCGATGACCAGTTGTTCGGTGGCCATGAGGTTGGTGGTGGGGTAAATAACGGCGGACATAAACGACTCCTCAGAAATCCTGGTGTACCGTATAGCCTCCCGTATGCGGGCGCGCCCTGACGACATTTTTGCGGGCCCGGCTGCGGTGCGGCTAGTGTATATTCTACAGCTGCGGCGACAATCGAAATTTTAAATCCAGGAAGCGGCAAGCATGCCCGGCAGTGCAGTGACCATCGACCACATCCGGGCCGCCGCAGGGCGGATCGCGCCCTATGTTCACCGCACCCCGGTGCTGTCGAGCAGGCTGATCAACGCCGAGGCAGGCTGCGACATCCTGTTCAAGTGCGAGAACCTGCAGAAAGTCGGGGCGTTCAAGGCCCGTGGCGCCCATAACGCGGTGCTCTGCCTCACCCGGGAACAACTCGCCCGGGGGGTTGCCACCCACTCCTCGGGCAACCACGCCGCCGCGCTGGCGCTAGCAGCCAGCCACTTCGGCGTGCCGGCCTACATCGTCATGCCGGAAAACGCCCCCGCCAGCAAGGTGGCGGCGGTGCGCGCCTACGGTGGCGCCATTACCTTCTGTGAATCCACCCAGGCGGCCCGGGAGAGCACCCTGCAGGACCTCTGCGCGCGCACCGGCGCCAGCTTTATCCCGCCCTACGACCACGCCGACGTGATCGCCGGCCAGGGCACCACCGCACTGGAACTGGCCGAGCAGTTGGACTCCGCCCCGGATTTCCTGCTCACCCCCGTGGGCGGCGGCGGCCTGCTCGCCGGCTGCGCGGTGGTTACCAGGGCGCTACTGCCGAACACGCGGGTGATAGGCGCCGAGCCGGCCGGGGCGGACGACGCCCTGCGCAGCTTCAGGTCGCGCCAGTGGCAGCCGCAAGCGGCCCCCGAGACGGTGGCCGATGGCCTGCGCACCGCCCTGGGCCAGCTCAATTTCCGCCTGATCCTGGACCATGTCGATGACATCCTCAGTGTCGATGACCCCGCGATCATCCATGCCACCCGCCTGGTCTGGACCCGGATGAAACTGGTGATCGAGCCCTCGGCGGCGGTGGGCCTGGCGGTGGTGCTGCAGCACGCCCGCCGCTTTGCCGGCAAGCGCGTGGCGATCGTGTTCAGCGGCGGTAACGTCGATATCGACAAGCTGCCCTGGTGAGCGGGGCCGCCTCGAACGCAGCGGGCCCATGATCGGGCTGCGAAGACTTTTCTGCATTGTCGTACTGCTGGCAGTGCTCGCGCTGACCGGCAGCTGGCTCGCCCTGCGAGCCTCCCTCCCCCGTGTCAGCGGGCAGCTCGCCATGTCGGGCCTGTCTGCGCCGGTCGGCATCGACTTCGACACCTGGCAGCGGCCCTATGTGCAGGCCGCCACTCTCGGCGATGCCCTGCAGGCGGAGGGCTGGCTGCACGCCAGCCACCGCCTGTGGCAGATGGAGTTGTTGCGGCGCGCGGGCCAGGGGCGCATGGCCCAGCTGCTGGGGCCCGGCCTGCTCGCGACCGACGAGGAATTGTGGCGGGCGGGCGTGCCCCGGCTGGCGGCGAAACTCGAAGCCAACGCAAGCGCGGCGTCACTCGCGCTGATCGATCGCTATCTGGCCGGCGTCAATGCCGCCATCGCCGACTACCGGGTGCTGCCGCCGGAGTTCCTGCTGCTGGCAAGCGGCTGCCCCCGGTGGCAGCGGCGGGACGTGTTCGCCATCGGCGCGCTGATGGCCTTCCAGTCGGCCAACAATATGGCCAATGAGTTGTTGCGTTTGGCCCTTGCCCGGACCGTCGACGCAGCTCGGCTGGCGCTGTTCCTCGACGATCCCGCCGCAACGAATGGCTATCCCTTTGTCGTCGCTGGCAGCGGTGCCGGGCTCGCGGCGGCCATGGACCGCCTCACCGCCACCGACCCGGACAGCAACCCGCTGCTGCCCAGGCTCGGCTTTGGCAGCAACGGCTGGGTGGTCGCCCCCGAAAAAAGTGCCAGCGGCGTCGCCCTCTACGCCTTTGACTCCCATGACGAGCTGGGCCTGCCCAACCTGTTCTACGAGCTGCACCTGTTCTTCGCTGAGGGCAGGCAGTTGCGCGGCTGGTCAGTGGCGGGGCTACCCGGGGTGATCAACGGCTTCAACGAGAGCATCGCCTGGGGTTTTACCAATAGCGGCGACAGCCAGGACCTTTTCGTGGAAACCCGTTCAGCCGACGACCCGCTGCTGTTCCGGGACGGCGCGCAGTGGTACCGCGCTGAAGTGGAAAACGTCTCGATACCGGTCAGGGGTGCCGCGCCTGCCGCGCTGGCGATCGTCCACACCCGCAACGGCCCACTGGTCAGCGAAGCGCCCGCCATCAGCCTGGCCTGGACCGCAAACCGGATCGAGCAGCCGAACCTGGACAGCCTGCTGGAACTCAACCTGGCTCGCGACTGGCCGGCGTTTACCGCCGCCCTGGACCGGTTCCCCGCCCCCACCCTGAACGCCACCTACGCCGACGTGCACGGCAGCATCGGTTTTCGCACCGCGGGGGCGATTCCCCAACGCAGCAGGGGCGACGGCCTGCTGCCGCTGGACGGCAGCGACCCGGCCAACCGCTGGCAGGGGATGGTGCCGGCGGCGCAGATGCCCGAGGTATACAACCCCCCGGAGGGCTTCCTGGCCGCCGCCAACGCCCGGGTCAACCCGGCGGGCGAGGGGCCGCTGGTCTCGGCGGACAATGCCCCGCCCTACCGCATCGCCCGCATCCGCCAGGTGCTGGGTGCCGGGTCGCAATTGACCCTGGGCGATATGCAGGCCCTGCAGCTGGACCGGCTGGACGGGCAGGCCGCGCTGCTGCTGCCGACCCTGCTGCGGGAGACTGATGCCGCGGCCCTGGATCCCGCGGCGGCGGAGGCCCTGGCGCTGCTGCAGCAATGGGCCGCCAGGCCCGTGGCCGGGCCGGGTAGCGCCGCCGCCCTGGTTTTCCAGCAGTGGTACCTGGCGCTGGCGGAGCAGGTATTCGCAGAGCCTCTGGGTGAGTTGTATCCGCGCCTACTGCAGCGGGCCTACCTGCTGAACAGCGCGCTGGACCGGCTGGTGCTGCAGGCACAGCCGTCGCCCTGGTGGCGAAACGACAAACGGGGGCTGATCACGGCGGCGCTGAACGACGCGGTCGCCGCGCTGGCGGGCCAACTCGGCCCCGGGCCAGCGCAGTGGCGGCTGGACCAGCGGCTGCATGTTGCCCTGCGCCACCAGATCGCCCTTGCGGTACCCACCCTGGGCTGGCTGTTCAACCGACCAGATGTCCCCTGGGGCGGCAGCAGCGCCACCGTCGCTCGCGCCCGTTACAGCTATGCCCGACCGTTCCAGGTCGATACCGCAGCCACCGTGCGGGCCGTGGCTGAAATGACTACCGCGCCGAGGCTGCTGTCTGTGATTCCCGGCGGCCAGTCGGGTCACCCCCTCAGCCCTCACTACGCCGACCAGTTCCCGGCCTGGCTGGCGGGGGAGCTATACCCGATCGCCCCCCAGGCGCCAGCGGCAGCGGCAAGCACCGGCCGGCTGACCCTCTTGCCGCAATAAAAGTTACCGGAATAAAAAAAGGCCGCAGTGCTTGCGCGCTGCGGCCCTGGTTCAAGCTACCGCAGGTATTACTGGCTACCGGCAACCATGAAGTCAACGGCGGCGATCACTTCCTCGTCTGAGCAGTTCATGCATCCGCCCTTGGCGATCATCCCCGTGCCGGCGACCCCGTTGACGCCTGAACTGTGCAGGGCATCAGCGCCCTTGGCGATGCGATCCGCCCAGGCCGCGATGTCGCCCAGTTTCGGCGCGCCGCCGGCGCCCGTAGAGTGGCAGGCGATGCAGGCGGCGTTGTACACATCCTCACCGGAGCGGGGGCCGCTACTGGCGGAGGCCGCCGCACTGGCGCAGCTGCTGTCGCCGACCATGCAGTTTTCTCCCACCGGCCTGATCCGCTCTTCTATTGCCGTGCGCTGAGCGTCGGTCAAATCCACGGCAGCGGCGCTGAAGGCCAGGCCGAGGGCAAAAACACTGAAAGCAATTCGAGTTATCACAACACCGTCCTCTCTTGAATAGGCGCGCATTATAGCCAGTTATCACGGTGGCGGAAACTCACCGGCAGGGAGGATCCGGGCGAGGTCTGGACAGCCTCCCGCAAGCGGCTGACCGAATATGCCCGCCTTTGACACACCCCGGATGGCGCGGGCAACTGCCGCTGGCGCTATAACTGGGTCGTGCACCCCAACGCTCGCAGGCTATCAGATTGCGGCCGCCACCGCGGCAGGACTGCGCCAGTGCCCGCGCTCCTCGCCGCCCTGGCGGCCCTGGCGCTGCCGGGCTGCGACGGTGACTGGCCGGGGCAGGCCCCGGGGGAATTGCCGCGGGGAATCTCCCCCGCGCCGGTCGGGACGGCAGCGGCGCTGCCGCCCCCACCCGCACTTCGCCTCAAGCTTGCAGGCGACCACCTCGACAGGCTGGACTTTCTCGCCCTCAGCGGCTGTGCCCTGCAAGCCAACCTGGGCAGGCGCAGCGTTCGCCTGGGCGCCAGGGCGCGGGACTCCCAGCGCCTGCTGCTGGACCTGGAATACCTGCGGCTGGCCCCCGCCTGCATCGACTTCCAGCGCGCCCGGGGTGACCGCGCGCTCGCCACGGCACTGGAGCAGGCCGGGGCACTCAAACGCCGTCAATTGCCCGCCGCGATCTACAATGCCACCCTAGCCAGCGACGAATACCGGAAGTTCTGGGAGCGCCCGGCGCTCGCCCCTGCCGCTGAGCCCAGCGGCCCCGGGGGCGGTGCGCGCGCCGGCCTCGAGG
>JBFZEF010000130.1:0-4837 GCA_041307045.1 Halioglobus sp. | reverse complement strand
TCTCGGCCTGCGCGCACTGCACGATACGCTCCAGCGGCAGGCCCGGGCTCGCCAGCGCGATGTTGTCCCGCACCGAGCGATTGAACAGGAAGCTCTCCTGCTGCACCACGCCGATACTGCGGCGCAACCAGGCGGTGTCAACCATGGCGAGGTCGGTACCGTCGAGCAGCACGCGGCCCGCTTCCGGCACGTACAGGCGCTGCAGCAGCTTGGCCAGGGTGCTCTTGCCCGACCCGGAGCGGCCCACCAGACCGATCACCTGCCCCGGTTGCACCGCGAGATTGAGTTCATCCAGCACCAGTGGCCCGTCCGGCCGGTAGCGAAAGCGCAGGCGCTCGAAGCTGACCGCACCTTGCAGGCGGCCCGGCGTACTGCGGGTCAGGACCATGGCACTCTCGGTCGGGGCATCGAGGATATCCCCCAGGCGCTCGAGGGAGATACCCGCCTGCTGGAAGTCCTGCCACAGCTGCACCAGCTTGAGAATGGGGGCGGTGACCCGGCCGGCGATCATGTTGAATGCCACCAGCTGCCCCACCGTGAGCGCGCCCCCAATCACCAGGTGGGCGCCCCACCAGATGATCAGCAGGGTGGTGATCTTGCTGACAAAACCCGCCAGCTGGTTGGCGATGTTGTTGACGTTCTGGGCGCGGAAGGAGGAGGTGACATAGCTGGCCAGCTGATCCTCCCAGCGGCGCTGCATCTGCGGCTCCAGCGCCTGGGTCTTGACGGTCTGGATCCCGGTCACCGTCTCGGTGAGGAAGGCCTGGTTGACCGCGCCGTCGCGGAATTTCTGGTCCAGGCGCTGCCTGAGAATCGGCGTGATGACCACGGACAGGACGATATAGAACGGCAGGGAGCCCAGCACCACCCAGGTGAGCAGCGGGCTGTAGTACCACAGCACCGCGAAAAAGACGAAGGTGAAGGACAGGTCGATGAGCAGGGTCAGGGCCGTGCCGGTGATGAAATTGCGGATGGTCTCCAGCTCCCGCACCCGGGCCACGGTCTGCCCCACCTGGCGCGCCTCGAAGTAGGCCATTGGCAGCTGGGCCAGGTGCGCAAACAGGCGCGCCCCCAGCTCCACATCCACCCGGTTGCTGGTATGGCTGAACAGGTAATTGCGCAGGCCGCCCACCACCGCCTCGAACGCGACCACCACCACAAAGCCGAACGCCAGCACATTGAGGGTGGTAAAGCCCTGGTGCACCAGCACCTTGTCCATCACCACCTGGAAAAACAGCGGCGTGACCAGGGCGAACAGCTGGAGGAAGAACGAGGCGACGACAACCTCGATAAACAGCCGGCGGTATCTTGCCAGCGAGGGCAGAAACCAGTGCAGGTGGAAGCTGCGCGCCCCAGCCGGCAGGAGCAGGCGCCGGGGCGTGAGCAGGATCGCCTCGCCCGACCAGAGCGCTTCGAATTGCTCCTGGCCCATCGCTTCCGGCCCGCCCGCGCCCGCCTGCTGGACCAGGTATCGCATCGCCCCGGATTGCTCCGCGCTCATCGCGGCGAGCACGCAGAAGCTGCCATCCCTGGCCGGGACAATGGCCGGCAGCGTCCGCCGCAGGCCGGCCAGCTCGCAGGCAGGCAAGTGTTTCGCCCTGAAACCCAGCGCCCGTGCCGCGCGCAGCAGTTCCTCTACCGGGCGCCCGGCGGTGCCCTGCCCGAACCTGTGCTGCAGGGCAGCGGGATCAACCGCCACCTGATGAAGTTGCGCTACCAGCGCAAGGCAATGCAATCCGCTATCTATCACCATCCGCAATCAACATCCATGTCAATCAATCGGTTCTGGCCGGAAACCGATGCGAGGGCCTTCGCAGCCACACGGCGAACCGGCGATTCACCTGGAGTCTGTAAGCGCCATGCCGCGCGGTCAAGCGCGGGCGGGGAAGATGATTTTATCTGCCCGGGGATGATCGCCCGGAGCTTGCGCGAGTGGACTTATTGCGCATTTATTCTATGTCGCGTTGCCCCGGGGGACCGATTGGGGGTACCTTTTACGACAGCAACGCCATAAAGGAGATATGCACTTGAATCCGAAAAAGCTAGGAAGCGCCGTCGCTACCGCCATGGTTTTACTCAGCCTGTCCGGGTGGGCCAGTGCCGCGGGCGGTACCTACTACCGCTGGATCGACGCATCCGGCACCGAGGTCAACAGCGACCGACCACCGCCGGCGGGCATCGAGTACGAGACCGTTTCAACCACCACGAATCTTTTACAACGTGAGGTGCCGCAGGAGGCACCCGCCACCGAGCCGGCCCAAAGTGTCCCGCCCAAGGAAGACAAGGGCGCTGCCGCCCCCGCAGGCTCCGCCGGGACCATCATCAAAAAGAACCCCGAGTATTGTGAAGCTGCGAGGAAGAACCTGGAGACCCTGAACACCAAGGCGAGAATCCGGCTCTCCGATGCGGACGGGAACATTCGCTATATCGATGAGAAGGAAAAGGCGGAGCAGCGCGCCAATGCGGAAGCCATCATTGCGCAGCACTGCGACTAGGCAACTGCCTGGCCGGGTGCCGCTTCTCCCCCGGCACCCACGTCCCAATACCCCACAGCTGTAACTGCCAATCGACCACCGGCAGCTCTTTGCGGCCGAGAGGATCCCTGCAAAGAGCCACCATCATCGATCAGAGGTCGCCATTCTCGGTTAAGAAAATGCGGCGCCGGGCTAGCCGGCGCCGCGCGCCGCAAGCCACTGCTTCTGCTGCGCCATCACCCGCCGGGTCGCGGCGAACACCGACAGCGCCGGTGCGGCGCGGCCTTCCTTGCCCAGCAGGTCCAGCTGCGCGTAATACCAGTACTGCACCGCGAACGTCGCTACGGTGCGGATCAGCTTTACCCGGGTGAGGAAGCCCAGCCAGGGTGGCAGCAGGGCCAGTTCATTCTCGTAGCGCGGCAGTTCCTCCAGCCCGGCCAGCAGTCGCGCCGGACCATCGGTCAGCACGCACAGGGGGCGCCCCAGGCCGATCAGGTCGGCGCCACCGGCCTCGATCGCCTGCTCCATCGCCAGGCGCCGGCGAAAGCCGCCGGTCACCATCAGCGGGATGGACACCTTCGCCTGCATGGCGAGGGCGAAGTCGACGAAGTAGGCCTCGCGCATCAGGGTGGACCTGGCGACGTTCTGTTCTTCCACTGCCTCCATGCCCTCGACCCCGATAAGCCGCGGCTGCTCATAGGTGCCGCCGGATATCTCGATCAGGTCGACGCTGGCCGATTCAAGCCACGCGGCCACCCGCAGGCTGTCCTCGAAGGCGAACCCTCCCTTCTGGAAGTCAGCGCTGTTGAGCTTCACCGCCACCGGGAAGGTCGGCCCCACGGCTGCGCGCACGGCGGCCACCACCTCGAGCAGGGCCCGGGCCCGGTTCGCCAGTTCACCGCCGTAGCGGTCGGTGCGCAGGTTGCTGCGGGGGCTGAGGAATTCGGACAGCAGGTAACCGTGGGCCGCGTGGACCTGCACCCCGGTGAACCCGGCCTGCTTCACCGCCGCCGCGCAGACTGCGAAGCGGCGCACGATATCCTCGATCTCGGCAATGGTCAGCGCCACCGGCTGGCCGAACTGCCCGCCCGGCAGGCCCAGCTTGACTGCGGAAGGCGCCTTGGGATGGGGATTGACGAGCTTCTGGGTCTGGCGGCCGGCATGGCTGATCTGGGCCCAAAAGTGGTTGCCGTTGCGGGTTGCCGCCCGGGCCCAGCGCGCCAGCGCCTCCTGCATGGCGGCATCCGGCTCCCGCTCGACGACCACGTTGCCCGGTCGCTCCAGGTGAGCGCCATCCACTATGATGTTCCCGGACAGGAGCAGCCCCGCGCCGCCGTCGCTCCACAGTCCGTAGAGCTGGTCCAGCGCCGGCGTAGGCACACCCTGCGCGGTTGCCAGCCCCTCGGTCATGGCGGCCTTGGCCAGGCGATTGGGTATCACCGCGCCGCAGGGCAGGGTGAGCGGACGGGCGAGCAAATCAGGCATGCGAATTCCCCAGTGGCGTGAAATAATCAGCGGCGTGAAATAATCAGCGGCGATTATACAGGCTGTCACCCGACAAAGGTTCGGGCGCCAACCATGGTCAGAGACGATAATCAGGATTGCGGTATATGGTTGAAGTCACACGGGAACCGGCAACGGCCTGGCACTCACTGCCGGCAGAGGAGGTTGCACGGCAGCAGGGCGCCGATCCCGCGGCTGGGCTGGGCAGGGCTGAGGCCAGCGCCCGGCTCGAGCAGTTTGGCCAGAACAAGCTGGCGGAAAAGCCCCCGCGGTCCGCCTGGCTCGCCTTCGCCGACCAGTTCAAGAGCGCCCTCATCCTGGTGTTGATCGGTGCGGGTTTCCTCGCGGGGGCCATCGGCGATCTCAAGGACGCAGCGGTGATATTCATCGTGGTGTTGGTAAACGCCCTCCTCGGCTTCTGGCAGGAACACCGCGCCGAGGAGACCCTGGCGGCGCTGAAGAAAATGCTGTCCCCCCACGCCCGGGTCCGTCGCGATGGCCGCGAGGAGGAAATTCCCGCCACCCAACTGGTGCCGGGGGACCTGGTTTTACTGGAAACCGGTGACCGGGTACCGGCGGACGGACGCCTGCTGGCGACGCACAGTGCACAGATCGACGAGTCTGCCCTCACCGGCGAATCACAGGCGGTGACCAAGCAGGCGGATGCGCTGCTGGAGCAGGACGCCTCCCTCGCCGAGCGGGTCAATATGGCCTACATGAATACCGTGGTCACCCGAGGGCGTGCCCAGATGCTGGTGACCGGCACCGGCATGGGCACCGAGATGGGCCGGCTCTCAGGCATGGTGGCGGATGCGGAAAGCTCGCCGACGACGCTGCAGCGCCAACTCGACCCACTCGGC
>JBFZEF010000128.1:0-7198 GCA_041307045.1 Halioglobus sp. | reverse complement strand
CAGGCTGTGGCCAGGGCGAAGGTGGCGGCGCACAGGTCCCGCAGGCCGCCGCCCAGGCCGCCGTGGGCCTCGGGCACGATCAGGCCCAGCAGGCCGGCGTCGCTGAGGGTCTTGACATGGGGCCGGTGAAACTCGCCCCGGGCGTCCACCTCCGCCGCGACCGCGCGCAGCGCCGGCAGGACACTCTCGACGCGCTCGGCACGGGCGATTTCAGCCGGGGTCATATCCTCGATCAGGAACTGGCCAGTCAGTTTATTCATGTCGTACTCCTCACTCGTCCTCGCCTATCAACAGGGCGCGCTGCGTCGCCACCGCCTCGGCGCCAATCATGGCAGTGATGCGCTGCCACACAGGGTCCACGTCCGGGTCAAAAATAATGCGCTTGTTGCGCAGATTGCGCTCGGCGAGCTGGGCGGCGGTAGCGCCGTCCAGCGCCGCTGCCGAGACGCCCTTCTGCAGCAGGCTGAACCAGTGCTGCTGGTAAGCCAGCACCGTCGCCTCGATGCGGGCGAAGGCGTCTTCCGAGGCCCGGTTGGCCAGCATCCAGGGCGACATGATGGCGTACTGCCGGGGCGACAGGTGCGCCTTGCTAAGACCCTCGATGGCGATGCCCGCCTCGTAAGCCGGGGTGAGTGGGCTGAAGACCTCGTCCATGTAGGCGAGATTGGCGCCAAGATCCAGGCGCGGGATAAGGTCGAGGTGAAAGGCAAAATGCTCTCCGGCCTTTACCGAGTCCAGGGTGAAGTGCGGCACCGCGCTGCGGCCCGGCGTAAAAGCGAACAACATGTGTGAGTCCAGCTGGATGGGCGCGACCGCGAGGGAGCAGGTCACCACACGGAACAGCGGCCCGCCGCTGAACACCCGCACCATGCCGACCTCACCCTGCACCATGGGCAACTGGCTGACCAGCGGCAGGTAGGGGCCGCCATCCGCGGCGCAAACTTCCTGCAGGCCCAGGGTATCGACCAGTCGCTGCAGGGTGCTTGCGTAGAGCCTTGCCGGCAGCGAATCCGTGGACAGTCCTTGCTGGATGTCGATCATCTTATTCTCCGAAGTGTGAACTTGCAGTGTGCCGCCGCGGCTGCGGCCGCGCCTTGATTTTTCGCAAATCAGCGGGCGATGGCGCCGGCCAGGCGCCAGGGCCGGTTGGCCAGCAGGTCGGTATTGCGCGACACCACCTTGTTGGCGGCATTCGCGGGCGCAATTGTGCGCAGGCTGACACCGGGCTGCGGTGGGCACTGGAACCACTCGGGCTGGCTCAGCAGGCCATCGAAGGCCCGCTCCTGCCACTGGGTGAGGACGGTGAAATCAGTCTGCAGCGAGGTGATGAAACCGGCGCCGTGGGCACAACTGTCCGGGGCCACCAGCAGGTTGATACGGTTTTCCGCGGAACGCTCCAGCAGGCCGGTGGCCAGTTCCCAGTCCTCCAGCGGCGACAGCGGCACCACCGCGGTCTCCACCCCCGCCAGCGCGAGCAGGCGGAAAGTCTCCGGATAAATACTGTCATCAGAGGTCACCACCGCAACGCGCCCACAGGGCAGCTCGGCGCTGGCGAACCCGTCCGCCAGCGCGCTGCCGGCAAAGCGCGCCGACGGGTGAACCTGGGCCTGCTCGTGGATCAAGCCGCTGCGATCAACCAGCACGGCGCTGTGCCGGTAGGCGGCGCTGTGGTCGGGCAGCAATAGGGTGGTGGCGACGCAGGCATCACCGCAAGTGGCGGCAAGCCGCTCGATAACCGCGGCCCCGCGGGCAATCGCGGCGGCGGCATCCGCGGGGTCGCCCGCCAGCGGCGGCAGGGCGATCAGGCGGGCGCCGGCGGCGGCGGCCTCAGCTACCCGGGCGCAGGCTTCATCCAGGTCACCGGCCGCAGCCAGCTGCACCAGGGCGACCAATGCCTGCGCCGGGCCGCGCATGGGAGGCAGCGCCTGGTTGGCGGGGTCAGCGCAGATCGCCCGGTACAGCTCGGGCCTGCGACTGCGGAAAACATCGGTGCCGTCCGGTCGCCGCTTGTCATCGGCCCGGGCGACCTCGATATCCGCATAGATAAATTCCGCCCGGTCCCGGGACGCCTTCGCCAGCACCGTGCCGTCCGGCGCCACGACCTGGCTCTCCCCGGCACCGCAGAGGAACTCGACCGGAATACCGGTGGCGGCGCTGATGCCCTCTACCATCTGCTCCGGCACCAGTGGCCCTACCTTGTTGGCTGCCACGACGTACACCTTGTTCTCCGCCGCGCGCACCGGGATATGCAGGGAGCTCTCGTCGGTGGCGAAGGAATTGAGGCTGTTGAGCATCACCTGGGCGCCATTGAGGGCGAGGCAGCGGGGCGTCTCGTTGATGACGCCGTCCATGCAGGCATAGAGCCCGAGCCTGCCCAGGGCCGTGGCCACGACCGGACCCTCGCTGGCGGCGGGCACGAGGAAGTCGTTCTCATGGCCGATGTAAATCTGCTTGGTGTTGTCCGCCAGCAGCACCCCCGCCGGGGAATACAGCAGGCTGGAGCCGGTGGCGCTGCCGTCATCGCGCTGCACGGTGCAGTTGACCACCACGTGAATGCCCAACTCCCGCGCCCTGCCGGCGATGGCAGCCAGGAACGGCCCGTCAAGCCTCACCGAGACGTCGAAACAGTGCTGTTTGTCCTCGTACCAGGACAGGTGATTGCAGAATTCGGGCAATACCACCAGGTCCGGCTTGCAGCGGCTGGCGGCATCCAGCCAGTGCAGGCAGGCGGCGAGATTGGCCTGGATGTCGGCGCCCACCGGAAACTGGGCCGCCGCCACCCGAACGGTTTTGGGCATGGTCATACTGCGTCTCTGTGTACCCGGGGCGGGACCAGCTTACGCTGCCCCCGAGGGCACCCAAATGACAAAAGTCAAAAGGTGCCGGGCGGCAGGTGCTATAGTCCGGCGACATTAGGTCATTGCGTCCCTGCGGCTGTGGCTGCGGGGCTTCCGAGCGGGCATCGGCCCTGATACCAAAAAGCGTATGAACGAATACCTGCTGCTCAAGTTCGCCCATATTCTCGCCCTCGTCTACTGGCTCGGTGGCGACCTTGGCACATTCCTGTCCAGCCGCCAGGTCACCAACCGCGAGCTGTCGCCGCAGTCGCGGCAGGTCGCCCTGAAGATCATGCTGGCCTGTGACATGGGCCCGAAGCTCGCGATGCCCCTGATTTTCGCGATTGGCCTGCACATGGCCTGGCTCTCAGGCATGCTGGACCCGGGCGGCGCCGGCGTGGCGCTGGCCTGGGCCGTATCCCTGTACTGGTTCACGGTGGTGCTGGTGCTGTCCCTCAGCGAGGGCAAGCCCTTCACCATTGCCCTGTCGAAGCTGGATTTCTATTTCAGGATCGTGGTCGCGCTGGCGATCCTGGCCTACGCCACCAACGTACTGGTCAGCGGCCCCGGGGGGGCGGCGGACTGGGCGGCATGGAAACTCATTATCTTCGCGGCGCTGGTCGGCTGTGGTATCGCCATCCGTATTCACCTGAAGCCCTTCCTGCCCGCTTTTATAGAACTCATGAGCAGGGGTGCCAGCGAAACCGGCAACCGCATCATGGAAAAGTCCATCGCTAACTGCCGGCCCTTTGTGTGGTGCATCTGGACGGGCCTGTTCCTTAACACCGCACTGGGGGTTCACCTGATCGGGTGAATCCCCGCTTGATCCGCTTGCGCCCCTGGGGCGTAAATCCGTCAATAACAACCTGGACCGAATCATGACAGAACACGCAATGAGTACACCGGGGGGCATGCGCTTCCTGGGCCTGAACCTGAACAGCGGTGTGTTCAAAGGCCACATGCTGACGTTCTACCTGGCCTGTTACATGGCCATCATGCTGGCCGCCTTCGTGCCCCAGACCCAGCCATTCCTGCTGTCGGAGGTGCTGCACCTGGACCCTTCCCGCCAGGGCGTGGTAAGCGGCAACCTGAATTTCTGGGGAGAAATCGTCATCATCGCCACGGTGGGGCTGTGGGGCTCCCTGTCGGATCGCATCGGGCGCCGTGCGGTCACCTCGCTGGGCTTCATCCTGATCTCCACCGGCGTGTTCATGTACGGCTTCGCCCGCGACATTCCCGGCCTGCTGCTGGGCCGGGTGATCTACTCCGCCGGCATCGCCGCCATCAGCACCATGCTGATCACCCTCATGGCGGACTACGTGAGCAACCCCAGTCGCGGCAAGGCAACCGGCTTCCTCGGCATCATGAACGGCCTGGGCGCAATGACTGCAGCCCTGTTCCTGCTGAAGCTGCCGGCGATGTTCAAGAGCGGTGGCATGGATGCCGAAGGTGCGGCCTTCGCCACCTATGCGACCATGGCGTCCATTACGATGGTCGTAGGTATCGCCATGTTTTTCGGCCTGCGCAAGGGCCTCGACCAGCCCCACGGCGAGAAAACACCCATGCTGCGCCAGTTGCGTGAAGGCATCGCCGAGGGGCGGCGCCCGATCATCGCCCTGGCCTACACCTCCTCTTTCGTGGCCCGCGGCAACCTGGCGGTGGTAGGCACCTTCTTCACCCTGTGGGCCTCGGTCTACGGCGTCTCCGAACTCGGCCTGACCTCGGCGGAGGCGATCAAGAAGGGTGGCATCGTCCTTGCCATTTCCTACACGGCCTCGCTGCTGAGCGCCCCCCTGTTCGGCATCATGGCGGACCGGATGAACAGGGTCAGTGCCCTGGCCGTCAGCCTGCTGGTGGGCGCGGTGGGTTACGGCAGCACCTTCTGGCTGGAAGATCCCTTCGGCGTGCCCGCCATCATCTGCCTGATCCTGATCGGTATGGCGGAAGTGGGCTGCATCATCACCAGCGGTGTGTTGATCGCGGAACAGGCACCGGATCGCCTGCGCGGCTCGGTGGTCGGGGTATTCACCCTCACCGGCGCTGTCGGCATCCTGGTAGCCAGCGTCGTGGGCGGCTACCTGTTCGATCACTGGATGAAAGCCGGTCCCTTCGTGTTTTTCGGCCTTATCTCGGCGCTGGTGCTGGTATGGACCCTGGTGCTGCGCGGCCAGCCGGCGGGCTCAGCCGCAGCAATGGCTAGGACGGCAAATCGCTGAACAGATCGCGCTTGTTGAAGCCCGCGGTCATGAAGCGGGCAAACGCCTTGCCGGTGGTGAGCCAGGCCACCCTGGCGCCGCTCCTGTCGGCCTTGAGGATGCCATCCACCAGGTAAGGGGTGACCGTTTCCACCTTGTCACCCAGGATGTTGAAGATCTTCTTGCTCTTTTCCCACTCGGCGGAGCCGGTGTCGTAGTCACCCACCAACAGATCGGTGACCACGATGCCGGGACTGAGCGTGCAGACCTGCACGCCGGTGCCGCCAAGCTCTTTCTGCAGGGCCTTGTTGATATAGTTGACCGCGCGCTTGGTGGCGCCGTAAACGCACATGCCGGGTTGCACCTGGCCCCCGCTGCCGAAGCCCTCCATGTTCCAGATCTGGCCGCCGCCCTGGGCGCGCATGCCGCGCAGGGCTACCCGGTTCGCCAGCAACAGGCCCGCGAGGTTGGTGGCCACCACCTGGTGGATGCTGGCCTCGTCGGTGTCGGCCAGGGCCTTGCGCGGCGCGCTCACCCCGGCGTTGTTGATCCATATATCCACCCGGCCGAAGCGGCTGGCGGCCTCGTCCCAAAGGCCCTGCAACTGCGCGCCCTCGGTAATCTCACAGGCGCGGCCGCCGACCCGGTCGGCGCCGTGCCGGCCGGAGAGCTCGGCTAACGCGGCGGCTACCGCCGCCGGCTGGCGGCCGCTGACAACCACCCGGCAACCCCGCGCCAGGAAATTATCCGCCAGTCCGCGCCCTATGCCCCGGGTACTGCCCGTGATGACTACTGTCTTCATGATTTTTTCCTCTGTTGTTGTGCTATTGATATATCATTAATACTGAAACAAGCAACCCCATTGGTCAATCGAGGCGCACCATGAGCAGTCCCTACCCGGTATTTCCCGTCGGATCGGTGGGCCACAACCTGCTGTTGCTGCGCGGGACCTGGCACGATCACATCGAGCTGTACAACCTCGACGGCACGCCGCTGGACGATGACTCCGCCGCCGGCAGCGGCAGCCCCGGCCCCGGTCCCTTCGACAACCTGGTCTACATCGACTTCGACGGCAGCCGCCTGCAACTCACCAATGTCCACCTGCGCGGGCGCGAGGCCAGTGCGAAAACTTTTACCGGCAGCATGCAGGACGAAATACTGGTGTTCGACCCGCTGGGGCCGGGCGCCTACCAGAACATCGGCATGTCGGGCGGGCCAGGTATCCTCACGTTCAACGCCCGCACCCTGGGCGAGGCCAGCGGGGTGTACATGGAACCGGACTTCATCATGCTCACCGCGCCCGGTGAGCGGGTGCGGCACACGGTGCTGTACCGACACGGGGAAGCGGTGCGTACCCTCACCGCACGGGGCACACGCCTGTGGCCCACCTGCGACCGGCGCCACCCCTTGGACCCACGCGGCGCGGAGGGCCCGGTACATGAAGTGCCTTTCCGCTCGACGATCTGGTCGCACCTGCCGCAATAGCAGGTACCATAGGCATAAGCTCACTCTGCCAGGCGCAAATGGATAGTCTCATTGTTCTCGCCGCATTTGCCTGCGGCTTTGCTGCTCGCCAGCTGGGCCAGGCCCCGATGGTTGGCTACCTGGTCGCCGGGTTTGGCCTGGGTATAGCCGGCTTCGAATCATCCACGGGGATCGAGTTCTTCGCCGATGCCGGCATCGCCATGATGCTGTTCATTATCGGGCTCAAGCTCAACGTCAGGGACCTGTTGCAGCCCCAGATCTATCGCTCCACCTTCGAGCACGGCCTCTGCTTCGGCCTGGTCACCCTTAGCCTGTTGTTATTTGCAGCTGCGCTCGGTCTTCCGCTCGTCTCCGACATCAGCTGGCAGCAGGCCTCCCTGCTCGCATTCGCCCTGAGCTTCAGCTCAACCGTATGTGCTGTTTCAATCCTGGAGGAGCGTGGAGAGTTCCGGGTGCGCCACGGCCAGATCGCCGTGGGTATCCTCATCGTCCAGGACATTGTCGCGGTGCTTTTCCTCACCGCTTCTACCGGTGCAATGCCCTCCCCCTGGGCGCTGCTGCTGCCGCTGCTGCTGCTTGCCCGCCCCCTGTTCAGCTTCGTGCTGCGAGCCAGCGGCCATGATGAGGTGCTGATCCTGGCAGGTATCATCCTCACCTTTGGCGGCGGCGCACTGTTCGAAG
>JBFZEF010000126.1:0-2785 GCA_041307045.1 Halioglobus sp. | reverse complement strand
CTTCCGATCTCAGCTGCCTGGTCATGGCCGGGGTCCAGAAACGCTTGATGTGCTCCGCTGTTCGAGCCGCCGCCGCCGGGTCATGTCCCGCGCCCAGGTTGAGGGCGATCTGGTCGGCCATTTTCACCAGCTGCGTGACCTGCTTTGCCGTCACCGCTCCCCCAACATGCGTTGCGGGTTGGCGTATATGGCCTGGCGGCCACTCTGGAGAAAGCCTACCAGGGTCAGGCCGCTGAGGCGGGCCTGGTTCACCGCCAGCGAGGTGGGCGCGGACACCGCGGCCAACAGCTCGATATTGCAGGCGGCGGCCTTGGCGACCATTTCATAACTGGCCCGGCTGGTCACCAGCACGAAGCCCGCTGTGGAATGGGCGCTGCCCTGCAGGGCACCGAGCAGTTTATCCAGCGCGTTGTGGCGGCCCACATCCTCGCGCACCAGCTCCACCCTGCCCTGCGCATCGCACCAGGCGGCAGCATGCACACCGCCGGTGAGGCGCTTGAGTGACTGGCGCTGGCCGAGGGCCTGCAGCGCGGCCTGCAGCGCGGGGTGCGACAGGCGAAGTTCGCCAGTCACCTGCACCGGCGGGGGTATGGCCCGTTCCAGCGACTCTACACCGCAGATACCGCAGCCGGTGCGCCCCACCAGGTTGCGGCGGCGCTGGCTGAGCGCGGCGAACGCGCCAGCGCCAATGGTCAGCGCCAGCTCCACCCCCTGCGCCCGCTCGAGCACTTCCACATCCAGCAGCTGCTCAGGGCGCTCGAGCACGCGCTCCGACAGGCTGAATCCCAGCGCCAGGTCTGCCAGGTCCGAGGGCGTCGCCATCATCACCACGTGGGACACACCGTTGTACACCAGTGCCACCGGTACCTCGGTAACGATGGCATCTTCATCCTCGCGCAGCTGACCCCGTTCCCAGGTATGCCGCGTCACCATCCCGGTCGGCTCTATCACCCGGGCGTGGCCGTATCCAGCAACTGCTGCTGGCGCCGATCGAACTGCTGCTGCCTCGCCTGCCAGGCGGAGGGCTCCGTCACCCGGGAGACCTGCACCGCGGTGACCTTGTACTCGGGGCAGTTGGTCGCCCAGTCGGAATTATCCGTGGTGATCACGTTGGCGCCCGATAGCGGATGGTGGAAGGTGGTGTAGACCACACCGGGCCTGACCCGTTCCGAGATGCGGGCGTGCAGCACGGTGTTTCCCACCCGGCTCTGGATGCCCACCCAGTCACCCTCCGCCACGCCGCGCTCCTGGGCATCATGGGGGTGGATCTCCAGGATATCCTCCGGGTGCCAGGTGCTATTGGCGGTGCGCCGTGTCTGCGCACCCACGTTGTACTGGCTGAGGATACGACCGGTGGTCAGCAGCAGGGGAAAGCGGCGGTTGGCGCGCTCCTGCGTGGGAATGAATTCGGTGAGGGCGAAAAAGCCCTTGCCCCGCACGAACTGGTCCACGTGCATGGTGGGTGTACCCTCCGGCGCGCGCTCGTTGCAGGGCCACTGCAGGCTGCCCAGCTGGTCGAGGCGAGCGTAGCTCACACCGTGGAAACTGGGCGTAAGCCGCGCGATCTCGTCCATGATCTGCGACGGGTGACTGTAGCTCATGGGACAGCCGAGGGCGTTGGCCAGATCCTGGGTGACCTCCCAGTCCTCCTTGCCGGCCAGTGGCGGCATCACCTTGCGCACCGGCGAGATTCGCCGCTCCGCGTTGGTGAACGTGCCGTTCTTTTCCAGGAAGGAGGCGCCGGGCAGGAACACGTGGGCAAACTTGGCGGTCTCATTCAGGAACAGGTCCTGCACCACCAGGCAATCCAGTGCGCCCAGAGCCGCCTGGATGTGCTGGGTGTTGGGATCCGACTGGGCCACGTCCTCTCCCTGGCAGTAGAGGCCGCGAAAATCCCCGTCGATGGCGGCGTCGAACATATTGGGGATGCGCATGCCGGGTTCCGGGTCCAGGCTCACGCCCCACTCGCGCTCAAACAGGCTGCGGGTCGCGGTGTCAGACAAATGGCGATAGCCCGGCAACTCGTGCGGGAACGAACCCATGTCGCAGGAGCCCTGCACATTGTTCTGGCCCCGCAGGGGGTTGACCCCCACCCCCTCGCGACCGATGTTTCCCGTCAGCATGGCGAGGTTCGCAATGCCCATCACGGCGGTGGAACCCTGGCTGTGCTCGGTTACGCCCAGGCCGTAATAGATGGCCGCGTTGCCGCCGGTGGCGTAGAGCCGCGCCGCCTCGCGCAACTGCTGCGCCGGCACGGCCGTGGCCGCCTCCACGGCCTCGGGCGCGTGGCGCGGGTCGCGGATAAACTCCAGCCAATGGGCAAACTGGGCCTGGTCACAGCGCGCGGCAATAAACGCCTCGTCCTGCAGGCCCTCGCTGACGATGACGTGGGCCATGGCGTTCAGCACCGCCACGTTGGCGCCGGGCCTGAGGGCCCGGTGGTAGTCGGCGCGAATATGCGGTGCGTCCACCAGTTCGATAACCCGGGGATCGATCACGATCAGCCTAGCGCCCTGGCGCAGGCGCCGCTTGAGGCGGGAGGCGAACACCGGGTGGGCCTCGGTGGGATTGGCGCCCATCACCAGCACCACGTCGCTGTGGGCCACGGAAGCAAAGGCCTGGGTTCCGGCGGACTCACCCAGGGTGGTCTTCAGGCCGTACCCCGTGGGCGAGTGGCAGACCCTGGCGCAGGTGTCGATGTTGTTGTTGCCGAAACCCGCCCGCACCATCTTCTGCACCAGGTACACCTCCTCGTTGGTGCAGCGCGAGGAGCTGATGGCGCCGA
>JBFZEF010000123.1:0-5689 GCA_041307045.1 Halioglobus sp. | reverse complement strand
CAAGTTGCGCGGCACGCGCAGTTCCCCCTGCGCCCAGAATGGATTTCGCCTGCCAAACCATCCAGCCGGCGCTTTTTGTGCTTTAATAATGGGCATTCAATAAAAGGAGAGCTTAATCATCATGCCTGCCTACAGCCTGATAATCGACGGTAAGAAAGTCGCCACCGCTGAGACCTTCCCGGTGCTCAACCCGGCTACGGAGCAAGTGGTGGCCCAGGCTCCGAAAGCCACCGCGGAGCACCTCAACCAGGCGGTGGCCGCGGCCCGCCGGGCCTTTCCCGCCTGGAGCGCCACCCCGGATGCGGAGCGTTCGCGCCTGGTTCACGCCATCGCCGACGCCCTGGGCGCCCACAGTGAGGAACTGACCAGACTTCTGACCCTGGAACAGGGCAAACCCGGTGTCGGCTTTGCCGGCATGGGGGGAGCCTTTGAAATCGGCGGCACCCTGATGTGGGCCCACGCCACCGCCGACCTGGAACTGCCGGTGGAGGTGATCCAGGACAACGAGCAGGCCCGTATCGAGGTGCACCGCAAGCCCCTCGGCGTGATTGGCTCGATCACCCCCTGGAACTTCCCGCTGATGATTGCCATCTGGCATGTCATGCCGGCCCTGCGCAGCGGCAATACCGTGGTGATCAAGCCCTCCGAGTTCACGCCCCTGACCACCCTGAGGGCCGTGGAGATCATGAACGAGATCCTGCCCCCGGGGGTCATCAATATCGTCACCGGCGACGGCAGCCTGGGCGCCGCCATGTCCAGCCACCCGGATATCAACAAGATCGTGTTCACCGGCTCCACTGCCACCGGCAAGAAGATCATGCAGAGCGCTGCAGGCAACCTCAAGCGCATCACGCTGGAGCTGGGCGGCAATGATGCCGCCATCGTTCTGCCTGACACCGATGTCGCGGCGGCGGCGCCGAAGATATTTGCAACCGCCCTGTTCAACAACGGCCAGACCTGCGCCGCCCTGAAGCGGCTGTATGTGCATGAGGATATCTACGACGAGATGTGCGACGCCCTGGCCGCCATCGCCCGCAGCGTGAAAACCGGCGATGGCAGCATCGATGGCATGGACTTCGGGCCCATCCAGAACAAAACCCAGTTCGACAAGGTCTGTGCAATAGCCAGCCAGGCAAAAGCCAGCGGTGCCCGCTTTCTCACCGGTGGTGAGCCGGTACAGGGCCCCGGGTATTTCTTTCCGGTCACTATCGTGGCGGATATAGCCGATGACACCCGGCTGGTGGCGGAGGAGCCGTTCGGCCCTATCCTGCCGGTACTCAAGTTCAGCGATGTGGAAGACGCATTGCGCCGGGCCAACGACAGCAATAACGGCCTTGGCGGCTCGGTCTGGTCCCGCGATGTCGCCCGCGCCACCGCCCTGGCGAGCCGGCTCGAGTGCGGCACCGCATGGGTTAACGGCCACGCGATGATCCAGCCCAATATGCCGTTTGGCGGGGTCAAGGAGTCAGGCGTTGGCGTGGAGTTCGGGCGCTATGGACTGGAGGAATACACCAACATCCAGTCACTCTATATCGCCAGGGGCTGAGCTGGCGCGACTGCTGCGAAGGCCCTATAGTTGGTGCGACGGAAACAGGAAGCTTAGCCATGATGATTGCGCGTAAAGGCCGGTGCTTGTTGGCAGCAGCGGCAGGAACCCTTCTCGCCGGTGCCGCCCTTGCCCAGCAGGGTCAGCCGCCGCCGCTGCCGATCGAGCCCACCGGGGTGATTCAGACCCTGCCGGCAACCTATCCCCCGAGCTGGTTCCTGGTGCACGACGCCAGCTTCTTTCACATGGGTGACGGCAAGGTGTACGTTATCGATACCGCAGCCGACACCCTGGCGGCGCAGGTGAAAGGCACCTTCAACGTGTCGCTGATCGGCAATATCGCCCAGGCCCCCGGCCGCGGCGAAATCTACGCCACGCAGACGTTCCACTCCCGCGGCAGCCTGGGCGATCGCCTGGACGTCCTGACAATCTTCGACATGCAGACCCTGGCGCCAACGGGGGAGGTGATCCTACCCACCGGCAAGCGCTTCATGGGCATGCCGCAGCACTACGCGCTGTTGCCAATGAATGATGACCGCTGGCTGGGTGTGGCCAATTTCAGTCCCGCCACCTCGGTGACCCTGGTCGACCTCGACAGCCGCAAGATTATCGGTGAGATACCAACGCCCGGGTGTGTGCTGGCCTACCCCACTGGCAAGCGGGGCTTCAGTTCCCTGTGCGCGGACGGCCGCTTTCTCAGTACCGAACTGGCAGCGGACGGCAGTATCGCCAAACAGGTCCGCACTGATGTTTTCTTCAATTCCGACACATCGCCCATTTTTGAGCGCCCGGCGGTCATCGGCGGCACGGCGTACTTCCCCTCATTCGCCGGACTGGTCTACCCGGTGGATATGAGCGGCAGCGTTGCGAAAGTAGGTGAACCCTGGAACCTGGTGCCGGAAGCCGAGCGGGCCAGTAAGTGGGCGCCCGCCGGCCTCGGCCTGATCGGCAAGGACGACCAGGGCCGGCTCTATATCATCATGCACCCGGACGCCGCGGATGGTACCCACCAGCGCGGCGGGCCGGAGGTCTGGGTGTACGACCCCGTTGCGCAGAAGCGGGTGCAGCGGATAGCTCTGAAATCCTGGGGCCTGAGCCTGGCGCTAAGCCGCGGTGAGAACCCGGTGCTGATGTTGGTCAATCCCAACGATATGAGCCTGGAAATGTACGACACCGGCAGTGGCGAATTTATCAGGACCATTACCGGCTTCGGCCAGGCAACACCGCTGCTGGTGCACGGCTCGAAGTAGGACGTGAGCTTGCCCGCCATTATCAGTGACGGCGTGGCCTGGTTCCTGGTATGCCTGTTCGTCCAGGCGGCCTGGCACAAACTGGGCGCGCCGCAGTATTACCGGCGCTTGATGACCCGCTATGTGGGGCGCTTGGGTGGCGGCATTGCCGTCTGGCTGGTCGCCCTGCTGGAGGCGTATATTGCCCTGTCACTGCTACTGCCGGAGTCCCGCGCGGCAGGCCTTGCCGCCGCCGCCGGCCTGCTGCTGGCCTATGGCGGGCTGATGGCACGCCAGGTACTGCGGGGTGAGTCCAACATGCAATGCGGCTGCGCCGGGCCGGACTCGCCACTGGGTGTCAGCTGGGCACTGGTGATACGCAACGGGGTCTGTGCGGGTCTGGCACTGCTGGCGATGACCTCGGGCGGCGCCGCGAACGCCGGGTGGATCGGCCTTGTGATTTCGCTGTTGGTCGCCCTGTTTGCGCTGCTGGTCTATGAAACCAGCGAGCAATTGATCAGCAACGCCCAGTGGATGGCGGGAGAGGGTTAGGAGAGAGCTGAATGGATTGGTTGGTTGCGTCTAACATCGCCCTCTGGATCGGTTTCATCGCCATGGTGCTGGTGAACCTGGCCCTGGCCCGGCAGATCGGCGTTTTATATGAACGGGTAGCGCCCGCGGGCGCGCTGATGATGAACCAGAAACTGGTGGTGGGGGCGCAGGCGCCCGCGTTGAGCCTTACCGCGCTGGACGGTGCGCTGGTGCAGGTCGGCACCACCGGCGACCAGTCCCAGCTGCTGTTTTTCCTGTCCCCGGACTGCCCGGTGTGCAATGAGCTGACCCCGGCGTTGAAATCCGCCGCGCGGGCTGAGGCGGGCTGGTTGCAAGTGGTGCTGGCCAGCGACGGCGAGGACCAGGACCACCGCCGCTATATCGAGCGCAAGGGCCTGCAGGCATTTCCCTACGTGGTGTCGGAACTGCTGGGCAAGACCTACGGGGTGTCCAAGCTGCCCTATGCGGTGCTGATCGACGAGCAGGGTGTGATCGCGTCAATGGGCATCATCAATTCCCGGGAACATCTGGACAGCCTGTTTGAAGCCAAGGAGCGCAAGGTGGCTTCCATCCAGGACTATATGAGCAGGCGGGGCGAAGTGCAGGCAGTAAAGTACGTGGAGGCGGATAAGGCATGAAATCATTTGATAAACTGTTTGAGCAGCAGGCGCGCCAACTGGCCCAGCGCAGTTCCCGGCGCGGTATGCTCAACACCCGGGGCGGCGTTCGGGTGGGGGTGGGCAGCATACCCCTGCTGCCGGGGGCGAGGGCGGCCGCAGCCGAGGCTCCGGCCCGGCCGGTGGAAGAGGGGGATGAGGCGAACTGCGATTACTGGCGTTACTGCGCCATCGACGGCTTCCTGTGCAGCTGTTGCGGCGGGACCAAGAACACCTGCCCGCCGGGTACGGAGATGTCACCGGTTACCTGGATAGGCACCTGTCGCAATCCCGCGGACGGGCGCAACTATGTTATCTCCTACAACGACTGCTGCGGCAAATCCTCCTGCGGCGCCTGCCTGTGCCAGCGCGACGAGGGCGACAGGCCACCTTACCGGCCGGACAAAACCAACGATATCAACTGGTGCCTCGGCACCTCCAGTGCGGCCTACCATTGTTCTACCGCGATCGTGGTAGGGGTGGCGTTCGAGAACAAATGAAGCGTGTCCTGACACTGTGGCTCGCCCTGCTGGGGCCCCTCGCGTGGGGTGAGGACATCAACCCCGAGCGCGCGCTGTTCAATTACCAGATGTCCTGCCAGGGCTGCCACACCCCGGATGGCAGTGGCGCCAACGCGGTGCCGCGGATGCGGGACGTGGTGGGTATGTTCCTGGTGACCGAGGCGGGGCGGGAGTACCTGGTGCGGGTACCGGGGTCGGCAGTCTCGGCCCTAAGTGATGCGGACCTCGCCGAGGTGCTTAACTGGATTATCCAGGAGTTCGCGGGGGCCAGCGTCACGGTGCCGTTCCAGCCCTATACGCCGCAGGAGGTGGGCAGGCTGCGCCAGCACCCGCTGCCCGAGGTTGTCGAGTATCGCGCGCAACTGCTGGCGGATATTGCCAGCGCCAAACAAAGAGAGTGACCGGTCATGAGAAAGTGGATCATTGTTAGTATCGCGGTGCTGTGCGGGGCAAACATGGCTTACGGCGAACAAATGCCCGCCAAGGCCCAGACCTGTGTGGCCTGCCACGGCCAGACGGGCGTATCGAGCAGCCCCGAGTTTCCCAACATTGCGGGGCAGAACGCGGCTTACCTGGCGATCCAGCTTACCGCCTTTCGTGACGGCACCCGCAGCAACCCGGCCATGGCGCCATTTGTCAGCGGCCTGAGTGATGCCGATATCGCGGCGCTGGCGGGGTTTTATTCCAGCCAGGCGCGGGCGACGGCGGCCACCGGCGACCCCGCCCTGGTGAGTGCGGGTGAGAACCTGTCCGGTGCCTGCAAGGCCTGCCACGGCATGGCAGGCGTACCGGTAGCCAATGAGTGGCCGGTGCTGGCGGGGCAGCAGGCGGCTTACCTGCAGAAGCAACTGGCGGCGTTCAAGAGCGGCGAGCGCGTTAATCCGCTGATGCAGATGGCCGTCGGGCAGCTGGGTAATGCGCAATTCGCGGCGCTGGCGGCGTATTACAGTCAGCTGGCGCCCTGAGCTGCAGGCAGCCCGGATAGGATTGCGCGCCCGGTTCATGCCAGATTCGAGTAAGGGAATAACCTTCGAACCTTCCCTGTCGCCCCGCTTCATTGCCTATGTCCGCGACTATCTTCTTGACCGGGGCATAGACCCGGAGCCTATTTTCACTGAGAGCGGCATTCCATACAGTCAAAGCGAGGAGCATGACTGCGCGCTGCCTGTATACAAGGTGGCGAAG
>JBFZEF010000121.1:0-7402 GCA_041307045.1 Halioglobus sp. | reverse complement strand
AAGTAGCCGTTTTTGATCGCGTGGTCCGCGCGCTGCTGGGACACCACCGCGAGTGAATCCAGCGCGGTCCGGTCTATGCCTTCAAGGGTCGCGATCGCATCGGCGCACACGCCCTGGTGCGGCTGCGGATATTGCTCCCGCAGGTGCAGGTTGTCACTGTCAATGAAGGGCGACTGGTTCGGGTCCTGGCCGAAGGTGGACATCATTTCGCAGCCGCCGCCGATGACCAGGTCTTCCATCCCGGACATGATACTGGCCGCCGCCAGGTTTACCGCTGTAATGCCCGAGCCGCAGAAGCGGTCCAGGGTGACACCGGAGGCGAGGATGTTGTAACCGGCATCCAGCGCCGCCATCCGCGCCAGGTCAGCGCCCTGCTGGCCGCGCTGGGAACTGGTGCCGAAGATGATGTCGTCCACCTGGGCGGTATCCAGCTGGTTGCGTTCGGCGATGGCCTTGAGCACGGTGGCGCCCAGGTGCTGTGGATGCAGGTGTGCCAGGGCGCCCTTGCCCTTCTTGCCAATTCCACGGGGTGTCCTGCAGGCGTCGATGATCCAGGCTTCGCTCATGTCGATACTCCCTCTATTTGCCTTTCCAGTTGGGGGCGCGCTTCTGGGCGAAGGCCGTGGCGCCCTCGATGGCGTCCTCGCTGACCAGCACGGGCTGCACGATCTTCATCTGCTCGCTGAACATATTGCCGGTATTCCAGTCCTGGGACTTGATCACGACCTGCTTGCTGGCGGCCACGGCCAGGGGGCCATTGGCGGCAATCTTCGCCGCCAGCGCCCTGGCGGCTTCCAGCGCGGTGCCGGCGGGGACTACCTGGTTGATCAGGCCCAGGTCGAAAGCGCGCTGGGTGGTGATGAAATCCCCGGTGAGGGCCAGTTCCATGGCGATACGCGGGGGAATCTGCCGGGGCAGTTTGGCGAGCCCGCCTGCGGCCGCGGTCAGGCCGCGCTTGACCTCGGGGATGCCGAACTTCGCGTTGTCCGCGGCCACGATCAGGTCGCAGCTGATAGCCACCTCGAAGCCGCCGGCGAGGGCGTAACCTTCAACGGCCGCGATCAGGGGCTTGGTGCCGACGTATTCGCACAGGCCGGCAAAGCCGCGACCTTCCACCAGGGGTAATTCGCCAGTAACAAAGGCTTTCAGGTCCATGCCGGAGCAGAAGGTGCCGCCGGCGCCGGTGATAACCGCGGCGCGCAGCTGACCGTCGCTCTCCAGCTGGTCGATGGCAGCGGCAATGCCCTCGGCAAGGGCCTTGTTGACCGCGTTCTTGGCTTCCGGGCGGTTCAGGGTGATGGTCATCACACCGTCGGCTATATCCACTAATACGACTTTATCTGACATGCTGTACTCCTTGGCTTATGTGGTGACTGTTACGATTTCGGGGTATGTCGCGGCCCGCCATTATACAGGGTCTGCTCAGTCGCAGTAGGCGTTGATGACCTGTTTGCCCAGCGCCATCTGGTGGACCTGGTCCGGCCCGTCCGCCTGGCGGCACCAGCGGGCATAATTGAAAGCCTCCGCCATGAAATAGTCGCCGGTCAGGCCACCGGCGCCGTGCAGTTGCATGCAGCGGTCGATAATGTTCTGCACCATGATCGGCACGCTGATCTTGCTGGCGGCGATCATGTCGCGGGCCTCCTGGGCGCCCACCTCATCCATCCGGTGACAGGATTTCAGCACCAGCAGTCGCGCCATTTCAATCTCGGCGAAAGATTTTGCGATGTCCTCGCGCACAGACTGGTGCTGGGCCAGGGTGCGGCCGAAGGTCGAGCGCCGTGTCACCCGCTTGCAGGCCAACTCCAGTGAGCGCTGGGCGGCCCCGATCAGGCGCATGCAATGGTGCATCCGCCCCGGCCCGAGCCGTCCCTGCGCAATCTCGAAGCCCCGGCCCTCGCCCAGCAGGATGTTTTCCAGCGGCACCCGGCAGTTGTCGAAGCTGATCTCCGCGTGGCCCAGGGGGGCATCGTCGTAGCCCAGGGTAGTCAGTGGCCGCACCAGGGTCATGCCGGGCGTACCCCTGGGCACCAGCACCTGGCTCTGCTGCTTGTGGCGGTTGGGGTTGTCCGGGTCGGTTTTACCCATGACGATGTAAACCTGGGTGCGCTCATACATGGCGTTGGTGGCAAACCATTTGCGCCCGTTCAGTACCCATTCATCGCCCTCACGCGCTATGCGCAACTCGATGTTGGTGGCGTCACTGGAGGCCACCTGTGGTTCGGTCATGACATAGCAGGAGCTGATTTCCCCCGCCAGCAGCGGCGGCAGCCACTGCGCCTGTTGCGGGGGGCTGGCGTACTTCATGAAGACTTCCATATTCCCGGTATCGGGGGCGTTGCAATTGAACACCTCCGGCGACCACAGCACGCGCCCCATGATTTCCGCGAGCGGGGCGTAGTCAAAATTGCTCAGGCCCCCGTGGTCGCTGTACTGCTGCAAGGAGGGGGGAATGAACAGGTTCCACAGCCCGGCCTCCCTGGCCTTGCGCTTGAGCTCATCCATCAGGGGCAGGGCGGCGAAGCGATCCTCCGCGGCAGCCAGTTGCGCATGGTAGGCGTTTTCATTGGGATAGATGTGTTCGTCCATAAAGGCCTTGAGCTGGGCCTGGAACTGCCTCGACTTTTCACTGAACTGGTACACGGTCGTCTCCTTCGCAGCGGGGCAGGAGAGACTAGCGGGCTTTGCGGCAGTAGTACAGAGTTCGGGCCGGGGAAGGCGGTGGAACCCCCGCGGCTATTGGGTAGTGACACATGTAGTGACACATATAGTGCCATTAATCGATTAGGGTGCTAAGATTCCGGCCCTGACAATGGGCCGGCCCGCCGGCGGCACGCGGGCCCGGGCGCCGAGGCCTCGCGCCCGGGGTTGATTCCCACTGCTTTTTTGCCAGCTGCAGGAGAATATAAATGGCTCGATGCACCGAGTTGTGGGTAGACCGCAAGGATTACAGAAACACCCGGGTCGTTACCAGGGAACTGCCCGCTGTGGCAGAGGGTGAAGTGCTGGTCGCCATCGACCGGTTCGCCCTGACCTCCAACAACGTCAGCTACGCCGTGTCCGGCGACATGGTCGGCTACTGGGGCTTCTACCCGGCCGAAGGCAACTGGGGCAAGGTGCCGGTATGGGGTTGCGCCAACGTGGTGGAATCCGGCTGCGCCGAGGTGCCGGTGGGCGAGCGGCTGTGGGGCTTCTTCCCCATGGCGAGCCACGCGGTGTTGCGCCCGGGAAAAGTGCGAGAGGACCAGTTCGTCGACATCGCAGAACATCGCCGGGCCCTGCCGGCGCTCTACAACGGCTACCGCCGCACCCGGGCCGAGCCGGCTTTCCTGCAGGCCATGGAAGTCGAGCGCTGCCTGCTGTTTCCCCTGTTTGCCACCTCGTTCCTGATCTACGATTACCTCGTGGACAACGATTTTTTCGGTGCCCGGCAGGTATTGATTGGCTCCGTGTCTTCCAAAACCGGCTTCGCCCTGGCGCAGATGCTGCACGATGACCCGGCCGTAACCCGGCGGGTCGTGGGCCTGACGTCCGCCGCCAATGTTGAATTCATGCAGAAGCTGGGCTGCTGTGATGCCCTGGTGACCTACGGCGATGAGGCGAAGATCGACGCCGCGGTGCCGGCAGTCTATGTGGATATGTCCGGCGACACGAAATTGCGCACCGTGCTGCACAATCTGCTGGGGGCCAACATGGTGGCGAGCGAGTCCGTGGGCGCTACCCACTGGGAGGCCTGGGGCGCGGCGGGCGATCTCCCGGGCGCCAAACCGAGATTCTTCTTCGCCCCCAGCCAGATCGACAAGCGCGAGGCAGACTGGGGCCCCGGGGTGGCGATGATGAGGGCGATGATGGCCAGCGCGGATGTCGCCCGCAAAGTGCAGGGCAGTCTGGCGGTGGAGTGGGTGCGGGACGCCCAGGGGCTGGCCGCTCTCTGGAACGACCTGCTCGACAACAGGGTGGCACCCAACCGGGGGCTGATGGTGTCGCTGCTGTAGCCAGCGCGCTGCAGCAGGCAGGCGTCATCACCGTCCTAATGATTATCGAGGCCAGTATGAAAAAGTTCATTGTCATCATCCTGGTGCTGGCCGTGGGGGCTTATGCCGGCTGGCAGAACCGGGTCAACCTGCTGGTGTGGGGGCTGCCCCTGGTCGCCAAGCTGACGCGGCCCGTCGGGCCCAACATCCCGGTGGAGTGGCCCGACGGGCCGGCAACCGCCAGCCAGCCGCCGGCGCAGCGACCGCCCAATATCGTATTCATCCTCGCGGATGACATGGGCTTCAACGATATCTCTCTCTATAACGGCGGCGCGGCGGACGGCAGCGTGATGACTCCCCATATCGACGCCATCGCCCGGGAGGGCGTGGTGTTTGAAGACGGGTATGCCGCCAACGCGGTCTGCGCGCCCTCCCGCGCGTCGCTGATGACCGGGCGCTACTCGACCCGATTCGGCTTTGAATTCACCCCCTTCATGAATATCGGGACCACCATCTTCCAGTGGATGTCCGATCTAAATCCCCCACCCCTGCCGGTGATCATCGACCACGCCGGGGCAAAAGCGCTGCCGCCCTTCCAGGAGTTGGGCATGCCGGCATCGGAGATCACGATTGCCGAGCTGTTGCAGTCCCGTGGCTATCACACGGCTCATATCGGCAAATGGCACCTGGGTTACCTTCCCGGGATGCGCCCCGAGGACCAGGGTTTTGACAACAGTCTCAACATGGCGGGCACCCTCTACCTGCCCGAGGATGATCCGAACGTGGTCAATGCCAAGCGCGAGGACGACGGCATAGACCGCATGGTGTGGGCCACGGCCCGGTACGCGGCGCAGTTCAACAGTGGAGAGCAGTTCCAGCCCGCGGCTTACCTGACGGACTACTACACCGATGAAGCCATCAAGGTCATAGAAGCCAATCGCAATCGCCCTTTTTTCCTCTACCTCGCGCACTGGGGTATCCACAACCCCCTGCAGGCTACGAGGGAAGATTATGACGCCTTCCCCCACATCGAGGACCATACCCTGCGGGTTTACGCCGGCATGATCCGCGCCCTCGACCGCAGCGTGGGCCGCATCCGCCAGGCACTCGCGGACAATGGCCTGAGTGACAACACCCTCATTGTCTTCACCAGCGACAACGGCGGCGCCGGTTATATCGGCCTGCCCGATGTCAACAAGCCCTTCCGGGGCTGGAAGCTCAACCACTTCGAGGGCGGCATCCACGTGCCTTTTATGGCGAGCTGGCCCGCCCGCATCGCGCCGGGCACGGTGGTACCAGACCCGGTCCATCATTTCGACCTGTTCCCCACCTTCGCCGCCGCCGGGGGTGCTGCGTTGCCCACGGACCGCAAGCTGGACGGTGTCGACCTGCTGCCCTTCGTGCGGGGCGAGGCCAGCGGCGTACCCCACCGGACCCTGGTCTGGCGCGAGGGATACCAGCAGACGGTACTCCATGACGGCTGGAAGCTGATTCGGGCGGACCAGCCGGACCAGCCGGTGGAGGCCGGGCAGAAAAAATGGTTGTTCAATCTCGCCGCGGACCCGACCGAGCGGGAGAACCTTGCGGCGCAATTACCTGATAAAGTGGCGGCCCTGGAGGCGCTGCTGGCAGCCCATAACGCCGAGCAGGCCGAGCCCATGTGGCCAAGCGTGGTGCAGAACCCGCAACTGATAGACAAGCCGGGCGGTGTGCCCTACGCGCAGGGCGATGAGTACATCTACTGGCCCAACTGAAACGGATGGGGAGGCCTGTTTTGGCTGAGCCGGGTTACGATCCCAAATACATCGAAGGCAGCGAGATTCGCAGCCGGGGCAGGGCGGTCAAACCCCGTGACGCCGCCACCCTGATTATCGTGCGCCGCGATGGCAGCCAACCCCGGATACTGATGGGGCAGCGCGCGGCCGGTCACAAATTCATGCCCAACAAGTTTGTCTTTCCCGGCGGCAAGGTGGACGCCGCGGACCATCGCCTGCGGCCTCCCCACGACCTGCACCCGGCAGTGCTGGCGCGCCTCACGCGTGGTTGTTCGCCAACCCGGGCCCGGGCCCTGGCCCTTGCCGCAATCCGGGAAACCTATGAGGAAACCGGGCTGGTGCTGGGCGAGCCGGACACACCCACCCTGAAAACCCGTTCGGCGCACTGGCGCAGCTTCCTGCAGTTCGATGTGAATCCGCGCCTGGACCGCCTGCACCTCGTCGCCAGGGCCATCACCCCGCCCTACCGCAGCAGGCGCTACGATGCGCGCTTCTTCATGGCGGACGCCGAACTCATCCAGGGCGATGTGCACGAGGCGCCCCAGGGTTCCGGTGAACTGCTGCGGCTGCATTGGGTGGCGCTGGCCGATACCCACGCACTGCCCCTGCCCAGTATCACCCGCATGGTGCTTGAAGAGGTCCAGCGGCGACTCGAGCAGGGACATACGCCCGAGGATCCCGGCCCCTTTATCTATTTTCGCAACGGCAGGACCGTGATCGATGAAATCTGACCAGCTAAACGCAAAGGAGGCAGCATGATTTCCGCAAAAATGCCCTACGCCAAAAATTATCGGGATGTGTATGGCAAGAAAATCGCCTGGGTGGAAGCCGGTGAGGGCGACCCCATCGTGCTGTTGCACGGCAACCCCACATCCTCTTATCTATGGCGCAACGTGATACCGGAGCTGGTCGGCAGCGGCAGGGTGATTGCGCCGGACCTGATCGGCCAGGGCGATTCAGAGAAACTGCCGGCCAGTGACGGACCCGGGCGCTATACGTTTCTCACCGCCTACAAGTATCTCGACGGCCTGCTGGCGGCGATCGGCGCGGACAGGAACGTCACCCTGGTCATCCACGACTGGGGCAGCGCCCTGGGTTTTTACTGGGCGCAGCAGCACCCGATTGCTGTGCGCGGCATCGCCTATATGGAGGGAATCGTCTGCCCGGTGACCTGGGAGGACTGGCCCGCGGCGGCGCGGGGAATATTCCAGGGCTTCAGGTCGCCCAAGGGCGAGGACCTGGTGCTGCAGCGCAATATGTTTGTCGAGGCGGTGCTGCCCAGCTCGGTCATCCGCAAGCTGGGTGAGGAAGAGATGCAGAACTACCGTGCGGCCTTTTCCACCCCGGATGACCGCCAACCCACGCTCAACTGGCCGCGGCAGATACCGATCGATGGCGAGCCCCCGGAAATGGTCGAGCTGGTCGCCAGTTATGGGCAATGGCTGGCGCGGAACGAGCAGCTGCCCAAGCTGTTTATCAACGCCGACCCGGGTTCCATCCTGACGGGTAAGCCCCGCGAGTTCTGTCGCAGCTGGCCCAACCAGACTGAAGTCACGGTGAAGGGGAACCACTTCATCCAGGAAGACTCGCCACAGGAAATCGGGCAGGCCGTCGCCGCCTGGATGGCCACCCTGTCGATCGGGTAACGCGAAG
>JBFZEF010000119.1:0-7027 GCA_041307045.1 Halioglobus sp. | reverse complement strand
TTGGAGTCATAGCTTGGAACAATTGCAATTGGATCGCCTGGTGGAGCGCCTGGAAGGTGCATTCGGCGAAGAGCTGCCTTTCTCCTCCGGCGAACTGTCGCAGGGACAGGTTGAGGTGCTGCGTCAGGTCTTTGGCGATGACGGCTACCAGTCCTACCTGCAGGACCAGGTGAACCGGCAGATCATCCGGGATTTCACCGTCAACGCGGTGATGCTTGGGTTCCTGCCGGAGCAGAGCGTATCCGGCATCTCCCGGCAGGTCGCCTCGCGGGAGGGTCGCGCAGCCCTTTCCCTGTACATGTTGATGAGCTCGGTGGAGCAGGCGGCCGAACTGATGGCGCCGCAGGAGCCTGAGCAGTTGAGCAGGCTCAAGCCGGGCCTGAAGCTGCCGCCCTATATCAAGTTGATCCATAGCTGATTAAAAAAATGGCACCTAAATCGACTATAAAACGATAAATTGGATAAAAAAATAAAAAAAAGGTATATAAATACAAGTTAATCGAAACAAGAATAAAAAATGGCACTCTCGCCGTTGCTGTCCTCCCCCCCTCCACCCTATAACAGAGTCGTCGCCCAACACCGGCGACAGGAGAGGGGAGCGGGACGGTAACCAGGTCCAGCCCCCATACCGGTGCAGCCACATAAGACTTGCACCCAACGTATCGGAGAGCAGGCCATGTTGACATTAACCCCCACCGCCGTTGTGGACATCAATCCCGGTGACCAGCTGGAAGTATTTGCTGTCATCGAGGGCAAGAAAGTATTTCTGCCCCCGGAAGCCAATTATGTGATGCAGGACAAACGGGGCATCTGGTATTACAGCGCCCGCAAGCCGCGCCCCAAAGAGGGCGACTGGACGCCGAACAAGACCAGCATAGCCTGTCGCCACGACGGCGGTTTTGTACGCGCCCTGAAAACCCCCACCAAGACACCCTGGCTGGATACCTGCCAGCGAACGGTGCGCATGGTGTGTGGCGTGAAGGGCGAGAGCCGGCGGCCGGCTGACTGCTGATCTGAGCTCCAGCGGCTGCACAGGCGCTTGATTGAGCCGCCTCGGTCCAGGTTCGGCCAAGCTGCCAAGTAGTACGTTGGACCGGGAAACAAAGCCGTGTTAGGTTTGTGTGCAAATCAATACAGCAGTTTTCCCAGCCTCGGACACGGATTCGGGAAATGACCATTGCCGGTAAAATCAACGCCCTTGTACTGGCCATCACCGCGTTCCTGGGCGCACTCGCGACCGGCTTTTTTGCGGATCGGGAGTTTCGGATCCAGCGCGACACGGTAGTCGAGCAGACCCTCGCGCTGGCAGCGGGCCTCCCTGAGCTGCAGGTCGATCTGTATTTTCAGGATAAGGCCGGTGTGGACCGTTCGCTGCGCCGTTTTCTCGAGCCTTCTCCAGTTTCCTACGTCGTACTTTACACTCCCAGCGGGGTTGTCCTGGCCCAGCACAGCAGAGCCGCGCCTGCCGCATCCGTGCTGCCGCCATTCTCGCTGTTGCGCAACCATCTCGGCCCTTCTGAGGTCGCACAGACGGTTCTGGATGGCGAAAGCCCCGCCAGCGGTCGCAGCCTGTTGCATGCCCTGTTGAGCCCAGGCCGGAAGATTCACCTATCCATACCCGTATTTTCAGCTCTGAATCCGCTGGAAAAAAATCGTACCGTAGCTGATTTCGGGGCTGCGCTGATGCAGCCCGAGGCGGTGGGCAGCCTGTTTATCATCGGCTACCTGCAGGTTGCCATCAGCCTGAGGGCGATTCTGATCGGGGTGCTGCCGCTTATCGTCACCACTCTGGTCGTTTCCCTGTCACTCGTGGCCTTATCGAGTTACCTGACGCTGACGATCACCCGGCGCATTACCGCACCCCTTTCGAACATGGCCCGGGTGGCAGATGAGATCGCGGCGGGCAAGCTGCAGCGCTCGCTACCGGTTGAGGGAACGGGTGAGATCCGGGATATCGCCACTCTCCTCAACGGTATCATCAGCGGCATGAGCAGGTACAAGACCAGGATGGATGTCGATCATCAATTGCTCAGTATGAAAGTCGAGGAACGGACCTCCCAGTTGACCAGGCGCAACGAGGAACTCAACCAGGCGGTGCTGGAGGTGACCGAGACCAAGGACCGGCTGCGGCAGTTGGCTTACTATGACAGCCTGACCGCGCTGCCAAACCGGCGCCTGTTCACCGAGCAACTCGACCTGTTGCTGCGCCTCGCCAAGCGCAATGGGGAGACCCTCGCTCTGCTGTTTCTCGATCTCGACAATTTCAAGCGCATCAACGACTCGCTGGGACACAGTGCTGGCGACCAGTTGCTGCGGGAAGTGGGAGAGCGGCTTAGCGGCTGCGTCCGCGACAGCGACATCGTGGCACATTACGTGGAATCCGGCCCGAGAATCGATGTCTCACGCCTGGGCGGTGATGAATTCACGGTAGTGCTCAACCAGATAGACTGTGCGGAATCCGCCCAAATGGTCGCCCAGCGCCTGCTCACTGCGCTGGGCCAGCCCATCCTGATTGGCGGCCATGAACTGGTGGTTACGCCCAGCATAGGCATCGCCCTTGCCCCGGCAGACGCGAGCGACGTAGACGGCCTGCTCAAGGCCGCGGACACGGCCATGTATCACGCCAAGGCCGCCGGCAAGAATAACTGTCTTTTCTACCACGGTGACATGGATGCCGCTGGCGTCGAGCGCCTGCAGCTGGAAGCGGATAGTCGCCGGGCCCTGGAGCGCAATGAGTTCACCCTGCACTACCAACCCCAGGTGGACACCCGCAGCGGCACCGTGGTGGGGGCCGAGGCACTGGTGCGCTGGGAGCACCCTGAAAAGGGCATGATCCCTCCTTTCCGGTTCATACCACTCATGGAGGAGATGGGGTTTATCGGCGCCCTGGGCGAGTGGGTGCTGCGGGAGGCCTGCGGGCAGATGAAGGCCTTCGAGGCCAGGGGCGTGAAATTGCCCAAGGTGGCGGTTAACGTTTCCGCGCTCCAGTTCAATCCGGCCTTTATTCGCAGCGTGAAGGCTGTGCTGCAGGAAACCGGACTGGCCCCTTCGAAACTGGAGCTGGAGCTGACCGAGGGTGTGGTGATGGGCGACGCTCACGGCACCATAAGTGCGCTGGCAGAGCTCAAGGATATGGGAGTCAGCCTTTCAATCGACGACTTCGGTACGGGCTATTCGTCCCTGAGCTACCTCAGTCGTTTCCCCCTGGATGAATTGAAAATCGATCGCAGTTTTGTCATCGGCAGCGACAAGAGCGCCAACGACGCCAGCCTGGTGATCGCCATCATTGCCATGGCCCGCAGCATGAACCTGCGACTTGTTGCCGAGGGAGTGGAGACCCATGAACAGTACCACTTCCTCACCGGTAACGGCGCGCATGTGATCCAGGGTTACCTGTTCAGCAAGCCGGTCCCAGCGGCGGAACTTGAGCCCCTGCTGGCGCCCTGGCACTTCATGCGGCAGATCCAGGTTATCACCGCCAAAGCGGCGGATGCGAAACTCAGGCTGGTAGAGGTGGGAAAGCTGTAACGGGTTCTCACTATGGATGGCAGGGCAGGGTTATGGCGACTGCGAGCCCGTTGTCGGTATTTTGCGCCCAGATGCGCCCGCCGTGCCTCATGATGGCCCGGCGGGCGATCGCCAGGCCCATCCCGTAGCCCCCATGATCCCGCGAGCGCGCGGTGTCGGTGCGGTAGAATGGCTCGAAGATTTTCTCCAATTCAGCCTCCCCAACGCCGCCGCCGTGGTCCGTCACCCTGATGAGGTAGTGGTTCCTCGTCCGCGCCAGGATCACCTCGACGACCGAGCCGGGCGCGGTATGGGCCATGGCGTTGCGCAGCACGTTCTCCAGGCCCTTGCGCAGGATGTCGTCCGAACTGGCCACGACCGCTTCCGGGACGCTGTGGACCAGTACAGTTCGCTTATCCCGGGCGGCGCCCTCAAAGTTCACGTCGCTACACAGCTGTTGCAGCAGTGCAACAAGGTCAATGTGATCATTCAGCTCGACTTCCCCGCCCTGGCTCGCCAGCAACTGGCCGATCAACTCCTCCAGGCGTTCCGTCTCGCGTTCGATGCGCTGCAGGTAGTCCGCAGTCGAGGCGGGGCTTTCCTGGGCGAGGGCGAGGGCAACGCGCAGCCTGGCCAGGGGTGAGCGCAACTCATGTGAGACATCCACCAGCAGGCGTTTCTGCGCCTCGATGCGCGCCTGCAGTTGCTCTGCCATGCTGTTGAAGTCCCGGGCGAGTTCGTCAGTTTCATCCCCACCGCGACCACGTACCCGCAGCCTGGTGTCGAGCGCGCCCGTGGCCAGCTGGCGTGATGCGAGCTGCAGCTTTTTTATGCGACTGGTCAACAGGCTCGACAGCAGGTAGCAGACCAGGCCGCTGACAAGCACCGCCACCGCGACACGCAACCACAGGTAGCTGCCCAGCAGACCGAGTATCAGGTGCCGGGAGGGCTGGAACACGAAGACCGCACGCAGCGGACCTCGATCGGGGTGGTAAATTCTGTAGGCCAGCAGGCGCTCTTCGCCATCCGTGGCAAAGGCGCGCCGCCGCACACCCCGCAATTGCCGGGCCAAACCGGTCACATTCGCGGGCACCTCTCGCTGCAGCAGGTCTTCTTCCGCCCGATCGAGCAGGTAGATGTCGACCTGGTGTTCCGCATTGGCGCGTTCCAGCAGCGCGCGAGTGCCGCTTTCATCCAGGTTTTGCAGCTCGTAGATCATGCGCAGGACAAAACGCTGGGGCGGTCCGTCGGGCCGGCGCGCCAGCGGGTCGCCGCCGGGTCTGGAATCAAAGTACTGGTTGGCCAGCATCCAGCTGCCCAGCACCGCGAGCGTCGCCAGCCAGAAGCCGATGAATATCTTGCCGAACAGCCGCAGGCGCCCGGTCATGTGAGTGCTGCGCCAGTGCTGACGGTAAACTGGTAGCCGCTGCCGCGCACACTGACAATCAGGTTGTCCCCTCCCAGCGCCGCCAGCTTGCGGCGCAATTTGCTGATGTGCACATCGATGCTGCGATCGTAGGCCGCCAGCGGCCGCCCCAGGGCCTGCAGGCAGAGCGAATCCTTGTCCACGACGCTGCCAGCCCGGGCCAGTAACACGGCGAGCACGTTGAACTCGGCGGACGTCAACTGCAGGTCGGAGCCCCCGAAGGTGGCGCTGCGGTCGGCGCTGTCGAGGCGGGTCCTGCCTACGAGCAGTTGCGTATCGGCAGCGTCAGCGCTGCTGCCGCGGGAGCGACGCAGGATGGCGCGCAGCCTTGCGGCCAGCTCGCGTGGGTTGCAGGGTTTGGGGAGGTAGTCATCGGCGCCCAATTCGAGGCCGACGATGCGGTCCGTGTCCTCGCCGCGGGCGGTCAGCATCAGGATGGGTGTTGCGGTAAATGTACGCAGGCTGCGCAGCACCTCCAGTCCCTGCAGGCCGGGCAGCATGATATCCAGCACGATGGCGTCGTAGGCGTGGTCGCGGCAGTGGGCGACCGCCGCGGAGCCATCGTGGACGGCGCTCACCGCGAAGCCCTCCAGCTGCAGGAATTCCGCCAGCAGGGCGCACAGTTCCCGGTCATCGTCGATGATCAGTATCGTTGCGGTCACGGCGCTCCCCTGTGTCTGCCCGGGGCTAGTGTCTATAACAGCGAGGGACTTGTCACCCGCCGTTCACCCGCCAGGACAGTTCTTAACAATTCTTTACGGGGTGATCGAGCATATTTACCCCCGGCTGCCCTAGACTGGGCCTCGAGGCTGGCCAGTACGACCTGGCCAGCGTGTCGTCAACTGCAGGGGAGAAGCGAAAATGAACCGTAAACTGAAAATATGGCTGTGCGCTGCTGCACTGGCAGCCGCCAACGCGGTGTCAGTGGGAGCCTGGGCCATGGGGCCGCAGGCCGAAGGCATGCAGCCGGATCCGGGCCGGATGATGGCCCAGATGGGCGAAAAGCTGGGCCTCAGCACTGAACAGCAAACGAAGATCAAGGAGCTGACCAGCGCCGCCAGGCAGGCCAGTGCGGCGGACCACAAGCGCATGCAGGAGCTGCGCACGGAAATGTCGGCGATGCGTGACAGCTTCGATGCAACCCGGGCGCGCAAGACCGCGGATGAAATCGGCCAGGTCACCGGCCGCCTGGTATTCCAGGCAAGTGAAACCTGGTCCCAGGTGTACCAGGTGCTGAATGCGGAGCAAAAGGCCAAACTGGATGAGATAATCGCGCAGCGGGCCCAGGGCCGTGGTAAATGGCGCGCGGGTGGGGAAAAACCCGCGCCCTAAAGCTGTTCCACCGACAGGCCCAGTTCCTCCCGCAGGGCGGCCGTGGCCTCCAGCTGGCTGCTGTTGGTGATAATTGCGGTGCTGGCCAGTTCCGGGCGCAGGTAGGTCCCGGTGACGCGGCGCAGATCCTCCAGGCTTACCGCCAGCACCCGCTGGCGGAACTGCTCCCGCTGGTCGTGACTGCGGCCGAACAGGCGGTTGTGAAAATGCTGCTTGGCCTCCCCGGCCGGCGAGCCCGGTTTATCCAGGCTGCCGATGACGCCCAGGATCGCTTCTTCCAGCGCGCGGTACTCGTGCTTGCTGTCGAGCATCCAGGTGATGGCGGCATCGAAATCCTGCAGGGTCTCCGCCAAGCGCGGGTCGCGATAGGAATAGAAGCGGAAGGCGGCGATACCGGAATCCTGGGAGGCACCCCCGCCGTAGGCGCCGCCCTGTTCCCGGATGGCCCGGTGCAGGAAGCCGTTGCGCAACAGGCCGCCCAACACCGTCAGTGCAGCGGCATCCGCGTGCTGCACCGGTACGGTCGGGTAGGCCCTCGCACAGAAATTCACCTGGGTGTTGGTCAGCCACAGTTCGGCGCGCCGCTCGCGGCAGGGCGCCAGGCTGAAGGGCGCTGCGCCCTTCTCCGCGGGGGAGCCGCCCCAGGTCTGCGCGGCCAGGGCTGCGACTTCCGCCGTCCTGTGATCCTCCGCGACCACCAGCAGCTGGCGGGGCATGGCCGCGACCTGCCGGTGCAGGCCACTGAGCGTTGCCGCGAAGCTG
>JBFZEF010000118.1:0-3440 GCA_041307045.1 Halioglobus sp. | reverse complement strand
CCCGGGTTTTGCGCCAGTCGCGAAACGCAGTGCGCAAGCGGGCCGCTGCCACCATTACCATGGGATGCTTGGTAAGTTCCCGGGTGCCGGCGCGTACCTGGGCTTTCTCCAGCGCGAGGCGCGCGGTTTCCAGCGCCACCAGTGTTTCCGCAGACCTTGTCCCGGCGGTGTCGAGTTCCTCTTTCGAAACCATATTTTTCGGGAACAGCTGCTGGCGACGGGCGAATTCCTGTTGGGCCAGGTCGTGGGTTATAGCCGCGAGTCGCTGTTCCGCTTCCAGGCGGTCGACCTCGGCGCGCAGGGTGCGCACGTCCTGTACGGCCAGTGCCAGCTGACCTTTACGCAGCATGAGCGTTTCTACCTCGTCTCCATCGGCCATGCGCAGCAGTTCCTGGCCGCGCGCAACCGCCTGGTTCTGCTCAGGGCCGATCCATACAACATTACCGTTGATTTGCGCACTCACCTCTACCAGGTTGCCGGTGAGGTAGGCATTGTCTGTCGTTGCATACCAGCGCGCCTGCCAGTAGTACCAGGCTGCAGAGCCTGCGCCGGCCAGGACTGCCAGCAGTGCGATAACGCCGAGGCGGCGTTTACGGAGCTTGGTTTTTACGGACTGTTCCATGCCTGCAACCTGTTACTGCCTGGCGTCCAGACTAAATATTTATGGTTGATTGATCAACTGTTTTACGCCGGGCCACCCCGGCTGGTCTATCTATCTGTTGGCACGCTGTTTATCATAACCATTCGCGGCCCCACCCGGATTTACCGGGCCACAACCAAGCAGATCCCCTCAGAAGGAGAGTTCATTGAAGCAGGCACTGGTGAATATGCTGGCCATGCAGCACCGAATGAATGCCAGGGTGCATGAGAACTGGGTGGACCAGGATTTCGCCTGGTATCGCGCGGCGTGGATCGAGTGCGGCGAACTCATCGAGCACTATGGCTACAAGTGGTGGAAGCAGCAGCAGCCTGAGATGGAGCAGGTGCGTCTGGAGGTCGTCGATATCTGGCACTTCGGGCTGTCCGCCCTGTTCAGTCACGGCAAGACTGTCGAGCATATTGCCGACGATATTCTGGTCGACCTGCAGGGGCATCGGCCCTCCGGCCTGGGAGTGCGCGAGGCGGCCGAGGAACTCGCCCTGCACTGCCTGCAGACCAGGGGTTTTTCTCCCTCCCGTTTCTGGGATCTCATGCTTGCCACCGGGCTGGATTTCGATAGCCTTTACAGTGCTTATGTCGGCAAGAACGTGCTCAACTTTTTCCGCCAGGACCACGGTTACAAGGAGGGCAGTTACCGCAAGCACTGGGGTGGCAGGGAGGATAATGAGCATCTCTCCGAGCTTGTGGCTGCCCTGGATCACAACGCCGAGGATTTCGCCGACCAGGTCTACGCCGCGCTCGCGGGGCGTTACCGCGAGCTGGTGCCGGCGCAGTAGGGTCGGGCCGCAGACGAAGGTGGACGAGCGCGACGGCACGGAACTCGAAGAGAGCAGGCTTTCAACCACGGCGCTGGCCCGCAAGCTGAATATTCCGGCACAGCAGCTGTTTGCCACGCTGCGGGATTACGGCTGGATCGAGCGGGCCGGTGAGTCCTGGCTACTCACTCCCAAAGGGGAGTACGAGGGCGGTAACTACCAGCAGAGCCGCCGCTACGGCCGCTATATCGTCTGGCCGGAAGGCCTGTTGCACCACCCTCTGCTGGCGGCGATAGAGTCCAACCAGCGCATCAACGCCGCCTCCATGCGCCGTTATTACCCGCGCCTGCACGCGCGGCAGATCAACCGGGCCCTGGCGGAGATGGGCTTGCAGCGCCACAGCATTATTGGCTGGGAGCTGACCGACAGGGGCAGGGCCCTGGGAGGATTGCAGGAGGAGAGCGATAACAGCGGCGCGTTCTACGTGACCTGGCCCCACGAGATTATCGACAACCCGGTGATTCATCGGGAACTGACTCGCCAGTCCGACCAGAGCCAGCCGGTCGTGCATGCCACCGACCCGGAGCCTGACCTGTTTGCGACCAGCGCAGCCGATCGGCCCTGCGTCGGCATCGACGGCCATATGCTGGACTCTGAGCTGGAGGAAAAGGTGTGTAACTGGCTTTACCTGGCCCAGATTGCCCATGCCTTCCAGCGCGCGCTCCCTACCGAAGAGCTGGTACTGGCAGATTTCTATGTGCCGGAGGGCAATGTCTACATCGACTGCTGGGACGCGGACATCCCCGCCCAGGCCCTGGCCGGGAAGCTCCACAGGCGGGAACTGTACCGGACCCTGAAGCTGCGCCATATCGAGATCAACGCCGCCGACGCTGAGCGGTTGGACGAGGTGCTCGGGCGGGGGCTGCTGGCTTTCGGGATTCGCTGCTGAGTCCGGAGCTGGTGCTGCGCAGACTCCACGGCGCCCTATCTGGCAGCTCAGAAAAACTGATACCCCTTAGCTTCGTCGCAGGAAGACACCGCACTCCATGTGCTCGGTATAGGGAAACTGGTCGAACAGGGCGAGGTGCTCGATCACGTGGGTCTGGCTGATCAACAGCAGGTTGTCGGCCAGGGTCTGGGGGTTGCAGGATATATAGATGATCGCCTCGAACTTGCTGGCCATCGCCAGCGTATGCGCATCGAGGCCGGCGCGGGGCGGGTCCACCAGCAGTGTGCGCAAGTCATAGCTGCCCAGCGGCTGGGGTAACTCCGCCAGGCGGCGAAACTCCCTTTCACCCCGCATCGCCTGGGCTACCTCCTGCGCTGAGAGGCGGATGATCTGCACGTTGTCGATGCCGTTGGCGTCCAGGTTCTCGCGCGCGGCCCGCACTGATGCCTTGGCCATTTCCGTGGCGATGACCTGGTCAAAATGCGCGGCCAGCGGCAGGGTGAAATTGCCGTTGCCGCAATGCAGTTCCAGCAGATTCCCGGGGGCCGCCGCCGCGCGCTCACAGGCCCAGGTGAGCATGGCGATGTTCACCCCCGCATTGGGTTGGGTAAAAGCCTGCTCGTACTGGCGGTAGCAATAGGTCCTGCCTTCGATCCTGAGTGATTCACACACGAAGCTCGCGCCGAGCACGATTTTCTGTTTGCGGCTCCTGCCCACCACCGCAACCTGCAGCTCGTCTGCCAGCCTGGCGGCGGCGGCTTCCCAATCCGGCAGTAACTTGCGGTGGTAGACCAGGGTGACCAGGGTCTCACCCGCCAGGGTGGACAGGAATTCTACCTGGAACAGTTTGCGGCGCAGGATGTCGTCTGCCTTGAGCGCTGCGCGCAGCAACGGCATTAGTTGCCGGATGCGGTCGCAGCCGATGGGAAAGTCGTCGATGCTGACCGGGGTCGCAGGATCATCGCGGCGGAACATGACGTAGTTGAGCTCGTCAGCCTCGTGCCACATGCGAAACTCAGCCCGCATGCGAAAGCCTGTGGGGGCGCTGGGGTATACCACCGGCGCGGGCGCAGAGT
>JBFZEF010000117.1:0-2667 GCA_041307045.1 Halioglobus sp. | reverse complement strand
ACCTTCTTCTGCTGTGGGAGTCCTCGGGGCTGGCCCAGGTCCAGCCCGGGCAGGCCTTCATGATCGCCGTCGGCCTGTTGCTCCTGTACCTTGCCATCCGCAAGGGATTTGAGCCGCTGTTGCTGCTTCCCATCGGCTTCGGCGGCATCCTGGCCAATATCCCCGGGGCGGGTATGGCGTATTCCGCACTCGAGAACGCGCTGCATGCCGGTGACCCGGTACTGCTCGGGCAGTTCGCCCGGCTGCTCGGCGTGAGCCTGGCAGCCGGTGGCGAGGAACTGCTGCTCGCTGCGCAGGATGCCGGCCCGGCGCTGCAACCGGCGCTGCAGCAGCTGGCGGAGCAGGCCGGCCACAGCAACGGCATACTCTATAACTTTTACCTGGTTGCCATTGCCAGCGGTGTCGCGCCGCTGGTGATTTTCATGGGCGTCGGCGCCATGACCGATTTCGGCCCCCTGCTGGCTAACCCGAAAACCCTGTTTATGGGGGCCGCGGCCCAGTTTGGCATATTCGCCACGGTGCTGGGCGCGGTCGGGCTCACCCAACTGGGCCTGACGGATTTCAGCATCAGCGATGCAGCGGCGATCGGCATCATCGGCGGCGCCGACGGCCCCACGGCGATCTACGTCACCAGCATCCTGGCGCCGGACCTGCTGGGTGCCATCGCCGTGGCGGCCTATTCCTATATGGCGCTGGTGCCCCTGATCCAGCCGCCCATCATGCGCGCGCTGACCACCGAGACCGAGCGCAGGATCGTGATGGTGCAACTGCGGCAGGTGTCCCGCCGCGAGAAGATCGTGTTCCCGCTGGTGCTGCTGATCCTGGTGGCCCTGCTGCTGCCTGCCGCCGCGCCGCTGCTGGGCATGTTCTGCCTCGGCAACCTGATGCGGGAGTGCGGGGTGGTGGAGCGCCTGAGTTTTACTGTCCAGAACGCGCTGATCAACATCACCACTATCTTCCTGGGCCTGGCGGTGGGTTCCAAGCTGGTGGCGGACAAATTCCTCGATATCAACACCCTCGGTATCCTGGGCCTGGGTGTTATCGCCTTCGCCATCGGCACCGCCTCGGGGGTGCTCATCGCCAGGCTGATGAACGCGCTCGGCGGCAGCCCGATCAACCCGCTGATCGGCTCCGCGGGTGTCTCCGCCGTACCCATGGCGGCGCGGGTGAGCAACAAGCTGGGCCTGGAGGCGGACCCGCACAACTTCCTGCTGATGCACGCCATGGGCCCCAACGTGGCCGGTGTCATCGGCTCGGCGGTGGCAGCGGGGGTGATGATCAGCCTGCTGGCGCGCTGAGCGCTGCAGGCGCACCGGCTCCGCAGCGTCGTATGAGTTCACCCAAGCAGGAGGAAAGAAAGTTGCCCCGACACTCGCTCACCATCACCCCCCGGTTCTACGAGACCGACGCCCTCGGCCATATCAACAACGCCTCCATCGCTGCCTGGTTCGAGGTGGCGCGGATCACGTTCCTTGAATCCCTGCTGGCATCTACGCCGGGGATAGCCCCGAACTGGGTGCTCGCCTCCCTGAAAATAGATTTTATCGCGGAGACATTTTACGGCACCGATGTGATCGCCACAGTCACGGACGCGACCGCAGGCAACAGCTCCCTCACCGTGTGCTGCGAGATGTCACAGGGAGGCAGGCTGACCGTGCGCGGCACGGCGGTGCTGGTACATCTGGATGCGGTGACCAAACAGCCGTCACGCATTCCCGAGAGCTTGCGCGAACGGCTCGCTGCAGTAAATCAATACTAAGTCCGTGAGGTTGTCAGCCGCGGTGGCGGTTCAGTGCGGGTGCGTTACTTACCCAGGGCCCGCTGGTAGGCGGCCACTGCGTTGGCAAGACCCATGCGAATCGCATCCACGGTCAGGGCATGGCCGATGGATACCTCCAGCAGGCCCGGCACGGTGGCGAAATGGGGCAGGTTGTCCAGGTCGAGGTCGTGGCCGGCATTCAGGCCCAGCCCTGCCTCCGCCGCCGTTTCCGCAGCGACCACAAACCGGCGGAAAACGGCCTCCAGGTCTGCCTGGTCCCGGTACGCTCGAGCGTAGCTCTCGGTATAGAGTTCGATGCGATCGGCCCCCAGCTGCGCCGCCAGGCGAATCTGCTCCGGGTCGGGGTCCATGAACAGGCTGGTGCGGATGCCCAGGGCCTTGAGTTCCGCCACCAGCGGCGCCACCTGTTCGCCGTCGCGTTTCAGGTCGAAGCCGTGGTCGGAGGTGAGCTGCTGGTCGCCGTCCGGTACCAGGGTGCACTGGGCGGGCCGGATGTCCCTTACCAGTTGCATAAACCCCGGGTAGTCGCCGACGCCGGCGCGATCGCTGCGGCGGGGGCCGGCCATGGGGTTGCCCTCGATATTGAATTCCACCGTGAGCATGGCGGCCAGCTCAAAGCAGTCGCTGGCGCGGATATGGCGCTGGTCCGGGCGCGGGTGCACGGTGATGCCGTCCGCTCCCGCCGCGATGCACATGCGGGCGTGTTCGGTCACGCTGGGGTTGGTGGTATCCCGGGAGTTCCTGATCAGCGCAATTTTGTTGAGATTGACGCTGAGCGCAATCATGGGGCCCCGGCGCGCGCGATCTCTTTGATCAGGATCGGTTGCAGCGGCACATCGCCGAAGCTCCCGACTTTGCCGGTGGGTGCGGTGGTAGATCGGAAGAGC
>JBFZEF010000116.1:0-2537 GCA_041307045.1 Halioglobus sp. | reverse complement strand
CCATCGAACACATAGTAGGCGCCGCGTCCGGTCTGTTCGATGGTCTGATGAATGGCGGCCAGAAACGGTTCAAATCCTTCGCCGGGATCGAGCACCCGCACGTCCACCCCCGGCCGTTCTGGAACCAGCGCCGCATGGCGGGCAAAATGGAAGTACACCAGCTTGCGGCCCTTCTCCAGCGCATACTGGCAAAACGGCTCGACCAGAGGCCGATAGTCGTCAATACTGTCCACCTGCCAGACGATATTGTCGCCGGCCATCACTCCCCGGAACACCCGATCTAGCCCCGCCAGCCCGGTACTCACCTGTGCATCAATTGCCGCCATCATGCTCTCCCCTCGTGAGTGCTCAATGATCTGTCGCCACTGTTCACTGCACGACTGTTCTTTATACTGATTCAGTGTACCCGCACGGGCCGCCCCCGCGTCGGCGTCTGCACAATAATAACCCATACCATGGACGATCAACCCTCAAGCCACGAGAATGCTAATCCTGCCATGCACACTGTACCCTCAACGCCGGTCCTTCTCCCCTACCCGATTCCTCTGGAACGCCTGCGGACGCTGGACGGGTTCGACGGTTGCACGGGCAGCAATCGAGCCAGGTCGGACGTAGTTTGTCAGTTGGCCGCTAACAACGACCTCGACGCCGTGCGCGCCTGGTTGGCCGAATTTCACGATTCGCCGCAGACCCTGCGTAACTACCGCAAGGAAGCTGAACGCCTGCTGCTCTGGGCGTTGCTGGAGCGCAGTAAACCCCTGTCCAGCCTGACCCGTGAAGATTGCCTGCTCTACGAAACCTTCCTCGCCGACCCCCAGCCGCGCGATCGTTGGTGCGGTCCCCGCGTCCCCCGCTTCAACCCCCAGTGGCGGCCCTTCCTGGGACCTCTCCAGCCGACCAGCCGTAAACAGGCCATGCTGATTATCAATTCCCTGTTCAGCTACCTGGTGAAGGCCGGTTACCTGGCCGGCAACCCGCTCTCGTTGGCCCGGCGGCGGGGTCACAACCCACAGCCCCTGCGCCAGGTGGAGCGGTTTCTGGAACACGATCAATGGCAGGCGCTGCTCGCCGCTGTAGAGGAATTACCGCGCGAGACTGAACGGGATCATCAGCATTACGCCCGCGCCCGCTATCTGGTCGCCCTGCTCTATCTGCTGGGGCCACGGGTCAGCGAAGTCGCTGAACACACCATGGGCAGTTTCGTCCGAGTGCGCGGTCGCTGGTGGTGGCAGGTTATCGGCAAGGGCCGCAAGGAAGCCCGGGTGCCCGTCAATCAGGACATGCTCGATGCCCTGAGCGACTATCGCCGGTTCTATGGCCTGCCAACGCTGCCCGCTCCGGAGGAATCGACCCCATTGGTCATGAACCTCAAAGGCACCGCCGGCATCGGCGACAACATGATCTACCGCATTGTTAAAGACTTGGTGGCCAAAGCGGCAGACCGTTTGGCAACGACCGACTCCTATCAGGCTGACAAACTGCGGCGCGCCTCGACTCACTGGTTCCGCCATACGAGCATTACCCATCAAGCGGATGCCGGCATTGATATTCAATTTTTACAGCGTAACGCCCGCCACGCCCGGATTGACACCACGGGACTGTACCTGCACGCCGAAGAGAAGGATTGGCATGAAGCGATGGAACGTCATCGGCTTAAGGAGAATGAGCAGTGAGGGCTGAAGTGGATCGGCGAATCATCGTCGCGGTGAGTCTGGCGAGCAGTGTGAACGGCGATTGCCGGCTCTCCAGGCTAATTTTTTTGGTTGACAGGCTTGAAAGCAGTAAACTTCCGCCGCTTCGGCGGGAGCATCCCCCGGGGCAAATGTTTGCGACTCCAAAATAATACCCCGAGGGAAAATCCCCGTATGTCCTCCTATATCCACGACACGATCAACTATCTCAAGCAGTCCAGCCCGGCGCAGACCGAGTTCTACCAGGCGACCGAAGAAGTACTGTCCTCACTGAAGCCGTTGCTGGATCGCAACCCCAAGTACCAGAAGCACAACATTATCCAGCGCGTGGTCGAACCGGAACGGCAAATTCTGTTCCGGGTCGCCTGGCTCGATGATCGCGGTAATGTCCAGGTTAACAAGGGCTACCGCGTCGAGTTCAACTCCGCCCTCGGCCCCTACAAGGGCGGCCTGCGTTTCCACCCTAACGTCACTGCTGGCACCATCAAGTTCCTGGGATTCGAGCAAATCTTCAAGAATTCGTTGACTGGCTTAGCTATTGGCGGCGCCAAAGGGGGTTCGAACTTCGATCCCAAGGGCAAGTCTGACAATGAGATCATGCGCTTCTGCCAGTCGTTCATGACCGAATTGTTCCGCCACATTGGCCCGACGATCGACGTACCCGCCGGCGACATCGGCGTCGGTGGCCGTGAAATCGGCTACCTGTACGGTCAATACAAGCGCCTGACCGGCCGCTATGAAGGCGTATTGACGGGGAAAGGCCTGAACTGGGGCGGTTCGCTGGTGCGCACCGAAGCGACCGGCTATGGCGCAGTCTACTTCGCTCAGAACATAGATCGGAAGAGC
>JBFZEF010000115.1:0-3663 GCA_041307045.1 Halioglobus sp. | reverse complement strand
GCTCTTCCGATCTCACGTTCATACGCCTGGATCTCGGGAAATTTACCCAGCAGATCAAATGCCAGGGCCCGCTCCCAGTCGCTATTGCCTGCCCCCTGATCCACTTGCGGAGGCGTCCATGGCTGCTGCAATAACAGGTTTGCCGCCTGCCTGGCCTCGCCGCCATCGCCCGTCGTCAGCCAACACATAACAGGGCCCATCACATGTTTGCGACCACAGGCGTGAGAGTCAGCTATCGCAACACCCGCGGTGCGGTAAAGCGCCAATCTCTCCGCCATAAGCGGGGCGACGCCGATGCCATCCCATGCCGCAAGGCCTGGTAGCAGTATACGCGGGTGAGCTGCACGGATGACACCGTCCTGGGTGAGACTGGCATATCTATCGGAGGGCTGCAGCAGCTCATCGAGCCGCGGGCTATCAAACCCGCTGCGCGCCAGCGCCTGCTCCAGCAGGAAGCGAAGGGATACGTCATAGTGACGGGCGGCCCAAATACCCGATATCGCAGCCACGGCAGCAGCTGTCAGCGCCAGGCCGAATAGCCATTTGAAAAGAGCCCTCACTCGGCAACCGCCCGCATCCAGGATATTGCTGCTACTGCCGGGTGAGCAGCGGCTTCAGGTGATTGACAGGAATCGCATAACTGATCCCCGACGGCTTCTCCAGCACCGTCTCCTTGCTCTCTTTCACGAACACACTGTTGAGCACCCCAATCACGCGCCCGGTGGCGGCCTCGTACACCGGGCTGCCGCTGTTGCCCGGGTAGGCAGTGGCGTCCAGCTGGAACGCGTCGAAACGGCTGTTGCGCAGCTGTTGCAGCTGCGCGGCGTTGAGGTCGCGGGCGTTCTCCTGCGGCCGGGCGATGGGAGTGATCGCTGAGACGATGCCGCGGTGGGTGACAGGGTACAAGCCCAGCACCATGCCGATAGGGAAGCCAGTAAAGGCGATTTCCTGGCCCTCACGCACCGCAGCCGAATCGCCAAGTGACAGGGCGGGCAGTGGCGCCCCCTCGATCGCCAGCACGGCGAGATCGTGATCCTTGTCCACCGCTACTATGGTGGCAGACTGCACCGTGGCCTTGGCGCCACGGCCGGAAAAAACAGCGATCGTCTGGTTATTGCCCGTATCCAATTTATCAGGAAGCACATGGGCATTGGTCACTATCTGCAGGCCGTTGCCCACCACGAAACCGGTGCCCCGGTAGGCCACCGGGTCGCCATTGCGATTGGGCTGGCGCGGCGGGTAGGCGGTGCCCACCGCCACGATGCTTGGCCGCACCTTGTCCACCACATCGGGAAGGCTGGCGCCCCGGGCAGAGGGCATTACCAACACCCCCAGCAGCGCGGCAACTACAAGCCGCAGCGCTACAAGCCCGTGTGTGCGATTCGTCACGTTTCCCGCAATCCCCAGTTGTCGCCAGCGCCACATAATAAGAATATCTGCTGAAATCAATGTGTTATGGGCGCTACAATAGCACCTTTCGCAGCAGAACCTCTACGCCGGTAAGTCGCTGATTATGTCGGACCTGATCCACCAGTTCATTGCCACCAGCGCGCAGCGCACCCCGGAGGCGACAGCCCTGCTGTTCAAGGAGCAATGCCTGGATTACGCCGGGCTGCAGCGGGAAGTGGAGGCCGCTGCCTGCGCCCTGCTGGGCCTGGGTGTCGGCCCCGGCGAGCGGGTGGCCATCTACCTGCCCAAGCAACCGGAAACCGTGTTCGGTATTTTTGGCGCCGCCGCTGCGGGGGCCTGCTTCGTGCCGGTCAACCCGCTGTTGAAGCCGCGCCAGGTGGCCTACATCCTGGCCCACTGCAACGTCAAAGTGCTCATTACCTCCAGCCAGCGCCTGGCGCTCCTGCTAGAGGTGCTGGCGGAATGCCCCGACCTGCACACCCTTGTGGTGGTGGAGGAGCAGCCACCGGCGCTGGCGCAAGATCTGCGCCAGGTAGTTCTCAGCTACCCTGCCTTTACCGCAGGAGGGGGCGATGCCAAACCCCACCGCCGCATCGACACCGACATGACCGCCATCCTCTACACCTCCGGCAGCACCGGCAACCCGAAAGGCGTGGTGCTGTCACACCGCAACATGGTGGCGGGAGCCCGCAGCGTGGCCAGCTACCTGGGCAATACCCAGGCCGACCGCGTTCTCGCCGTATTGCCCCTGAGTTTCGACGCCGGCCTGAGCCAGCTCACCACCGCCTTTTCGGTCGGTGCGTCCGCGGTGTTGATGGACTACTTGCTGCCCCGGGACGTTATCCGCGCCGTGGCGCGCTACCGGGTGACGGGCCTCGGCGCGGTGCCGCCCTTGTGGAACCAGCTGGTGGGCCTGGACTGGCCGGCGGAGGCGGTGCATTCCCTGCGCTATATCACCAATACCGGCGGCGCCATGCCCGTGCCGACTACCCGGACCCTCCAGAAAACCCTGCCGCACACGCAGATCTTCCTGATGTACGGCCTCACCGAGGCCTTCCGCTCCACGTATCTGCCGCCGGACCAGGTGAACACCCGCCCGGAGTCCATGGGCAAGGCCATCCCCAACGCCGAGATCCTGGTGGTGAACCAGCAGGGTGAAGAGTGCGCGCCCCGAGAGCCGGGCGAACTGGTGCACCGGGGCGCGTTGGTCTCCCTGGGCTACTGGAACGACCCCCAGAAGACTGCCGAGCGCTTCAAGCCCTCCCCCGGCCGACCGCCGGAAATCCCGATTACCGAACTGGCGGTCTGGTCCGGCGACCAGGTCATGAAGGACGAGGATGGCTACCTTTACTTTATCAGCCGCAAGGACGAGATGATCAAGACCTCGGGCTACCGGGTCAGCCCCACCGAGGTAGAGGAAGTGATTTACGGCTCCGGGTTGGTGGCGGGGGCCGCGGCCCTGGGTCTGCCCCACGCGACCCTGGGCCAGGCCATCGCCCTGGTGGCCAGCCACCACGAAGGCGCCGGGGATGGCGAGACGCTCAGGGAAGAATTACTGGCCCACTGCCGCAGGGAGCTCCCCAATTTCATGGTGCCGATGGCGGTGATCGTGCGCGACAGCCTGCCCCACAATGCCAATGGCAAGATCGACCGGCGGGCGCTGGCCGACGAGTACCGCAGCATTTTCCAGGATGAAACACCTTGAGTAATTCCGACAGCCCCAGGGCGAAGCCGCAGCACGCCCCGATGGACCAGTTCGCGGTGGTGAATAACTGCCTGCAGATCGGCGACCGCCCTCTGACCCACCTGGCCGCGGAGCTGGGCAGCACGCCCTTCTACGCCTACGACAGCACGGTGATGACCGCCCAGGTGGAAAAACTGCGGTCCGCCCTGCCCGCAGGAATTCACCTGCACTACGCCATGAAGGCCAACCCCATGCCTGCGGTGGTGCAGCACCTGGCCGATCTCACCGACGGCCTGGACGTGGCCTCCGCCGGTGAACTGGCAGTCGCGCTGGCCACCGGCACGGACTCCCGCAATATCAGCTTCGCGGGGCCCGGCAAGTCCAGGGCCGACCTGGCGGCGGCGGTAACCGCGGGGGTCATCATCAATATGGAGTCGGAGGGCGAGATGGCGCGGATCGCCGGGCTGGCGAGTGCTACCGGCAGCCGCCCCCGGGTAGCGATCCGGGTCAACCCGGACTTCGAATTGAAGACCTCCGGCATGAAGATGGGCGGAGGCCCCAAACCTTTC
>JBFZEF010000110.1:0-3141 GCA_041307045.1 Halioglobus sp. | reverse complement strand
AGCAGACATCACTTCCATCATCGGCGGCGTGCCTTACCGCCTGGCGCTGGCGGGCGGCTGGATCGACCAGCCGTTCGTCTCGCAGCTCAACCCCAACCCGCCCGGCTCGATGGTCGTGGTGGCGGTGGAGCCGCAGTTCCACTTCATGGATCGCTGCGGCATGGGCACCAGCACCCGCAAAGTCGCCATGCGCCTGTGGGGTGGGCGTTTGCCCCAGGGCGACCCGGCGGCGCTGGTGCGCCAGCTCTACGCCGCTGAGAACGCCGGCCGGTCCGAGCCCTCCGGCTCGCAAGACATGGCCGGCCTGATCTACCCCGGGGTCAACCGCCTGGATTACGACTTCGCACACCAAGGCGGCTACTTCCCCGCCCATGTTGAATCGTGCAATGACCCCCAGGTGGCCCGCTGGCTGGGCGAAGTGATCCACATTTTGCCCGTCGCGCCGCGCCCGGCAGGGTATAATCCCCTGGGCGTAAAAAACCTGCACGCGCAGTGGATTCGTCGCCTGGGCCAGACCGGCAAGGATTGCTACCACGCCATTCTGCAGCGCGACGCGGCGGCCTTGGGAGAGTCGATGAACGAATGCATGCGTTGTTGGGAAGCGATCCTGCCGCACACCGTGCGCCACGCCAGCCTTACGGTGGACCTGGTGGGCCTGATGGAGCATTATCAAAAGCGCTATGCCGGGGCGATGTACTCGGGCTGCGGCGGCGGCTATTTGTTCGTCGTCTCCGAGCGCCCGGTGCCCGGTGGGCTGCACGCCCAGGTGCGCATCGCAGAGACTGCAAGGAGCACGGTATGAGAACGGTGATCGTTGCTGGGGCCTTCGATGATTTGCGCGCCCGCCAGGTGCGTTTTCTGCAGGAAGCCTCCCGCCTGGGCAAAGTCCAGGCCTTCCTGTGGGCGGATGAAACCGTCCAGGCGCAAACCGGCGCCTCACCCAGGTTCCCCCTGGATGAGCGCCAGTACCTGTTGGAATCGCTGCGTTATGTTGATCGCGTCGAGGTCGTCTGGCCGCAGGATATCGACGCCTTGCCTTACCTGGACGAAGACAACCCGCCCATCTGGGCGGTGGATGAAACCGATCACAATGACCGCAAGCGCATGTTTGCCGTCTCCTTCGGGCTGGGCTACCAGGTGATCCGTGAAGCCGACCTGGCGGGCTGGCCTGTGCTGCCCCCGGCGCCCACCACCGGGCGCAAAAAAGTGATCGTCACCGGTTGTTATGACTGGCTGCATTCCGGTCACGTGCGCTTCTTCGAAGAAGCGGCCCAGCTTGGCGAGCTGTACGTGGTCATCGGGCACGATGACAACATTCGCCTGCTCAAAGGCGAAGGACACCCAATGTTCGGCCAGGAGCAGCGGCGCTACATGGTGCAAGCGGTGCGCTTTGTCCACCAGGCGCTGATCTCCTCCGGCGAGGGTTGGATGGATGCCGCCCCGCAGATCGCCGCCCTGCAGCCGGATATCTATGCCGTCAACCAGGATGGCGACCAGCCCGAAAAGCGCCAGTTCTGCCAGGAGCACGGGCTGGAATACGTGGTCTTAAAGCGGCTGCCCAAAGAGGGTCTGCCCAGGCGCGAGAGCACCGTCTTGCGCGGTTATTAGTTGGAGGTAAGCGATGGACTATGCCCTCATCATGGCCGGCGGATCGGGAACCCGCCTGTGGCCGTTGAGCCGTGAAAGCCGCCCCAAGCAATCCTTACAGTTGGTGGGCGAGCGCAGTATGTTCCAGCACGCCGTGGACCGCCTGGCACCGCTCTTCCCCGCCGGTCAAATCTGGGTGGTCACCCGCCGCGAGCACGCCGCCCTGCTCCATGCCCAATCGCCAGAGCTGCCCGCCGGCAACCTGATCCTCGAGCCGCTGGGGCGCGGCACCGCCCCGGCCATCGGCCTGGCTGCGATCCACCTGCGCCGGGCCGAGCCCCAGGCGGCGATGGCCGTGCTGACCGCCGATCATTACATTGCCGATACGGCCCGCTTTCGCCAGGTGCTCGGCGCCGCCCTGCAGGTCGCCCGCCAGGGCCGCCTGGTCACCCTGGGGATCAAGCCCAGCGGTCCGTCCACCGGCTATGGCTACATCGAGCAGGGCCCAGCCCTGGGCGAGGTGGAAGGTTTCCCGGTCTTCCACGTGCGCCGCTTCACCGAAAAGCCCAACCGTGAGACCGCCGTGCGCATGGTCGCCGGAGGCATCTATTCCTGGAACAGCGGCATGTTCATCTGGCAGGTGGCGCGCATCCTGCAGGAGTTCGAGCGCCAGATGCCCGAATTCTACGCCCGCCTGATGGAAGTGGAGGCCGCCCTGGGCACGCCGGATTACGATGCCGTGCTGGGTCGCGTCTGGCCACGCATCGCCAAGCAGACTATCGACTATGGCGTGATGGAAGGGGCGCAGGACGTGGCGGTCATCCCGGTGGATATGGGTTGGAGCGATATCGGTAGTTGGGGCAGCTTGGTGGAGCTGCTGGCCGCCGACGCGCAAGGCAATATCCTGCGCGGCGATCATCTCTCCATCGACACGCACGATACCCTGGTGTTCGGCGACCGGCGTTTGATCGCCACCGTGGGCGTGCGCGACCTGGTGATCGTAGATGCCGGCGATGCCCTGCTGGTGTGCCACAAAGACCACGAGCAGCGCGTGCGCGAGCTGGTCGATCTGCTCAAGCAGCAAAATCGGGAAGACCTGTTATGACCCATGCGGCCAAATACCTGTGTCTCGCCTGCGAGGTGCTGGCGCGCCCGCTCTACCTGTGCGCCGCCCGCTCGCCGCATATCATCGATATCCAGCTGGTACAGAAGGGGCTGCACAACACGCCCGCCATCCTGCGCGAGCACCTACAAGCTGCGCTGGACCGGGCCGAGGGCTACGATGCCATCCTGTTCGGCTACGGGCTGTGCGGGCAGGCCACCGCCGGGCTGACCGCCCGCGCCGCGCCGCTGGTGATTCCCCGCGCCCACGATTGCATCACCCTGTTCCTGGGCAGCCGGGAACGCTACCAGCAGCAGTTCACCGATTTCCCTGGCACCTACTGGTACGCCCAGGATTACATCGAGCGCGAAGATGGCGCCGGGGCCGCGCTGTCCATGGGCGCCGGCAGTGATACCGATCTGGCGGCGGTGTATGACGAATACGTCCAGAAG
>JBFZEF010000109.1:0-2842 GCA_041307045.1 Halioglobus sp. | reverse complement strand
TGGGTTCCGCCGTTCTGGCGATCAACGATCTCAAGGCTATCCCCGAGGAGCAGTGGCAACCGCGAAAATACAGCTCCTACGTCAACTTCATCTTCCCCAACACCGTGATCTTTGTGGTCGAGGATCATTTCCAGACCTGGCGTGTCTACCCCATCAGCCCCGATCGATCGGTGGTCTACCACAGCATGTTTCTTCCCCATGAACCCAGGGACGAGGCCGAGCGCAAGCACTACGAGGAATACTTCCAGATGATCAACGACGTGGCGGTCGCGGAGGACTACTCACTGGTGGACAAGATCCACCGGGGCCTGAATGCCGGCATCGAGCGCAAGGTGCTGGTGGGACGCAACGAGCCCGGTGTACAGAATATGCACCGCCAGTTGCACGACCTGCTGAGACAACAGCAACCGCAGTAACGCAGGCGAGCAACTGCTGCGGCGCGCGCAGGCCCTGCGGCCAGCGCCAGGGCGGGTTGCACTCAATCCCTCCAGGCGAGCAGGACGTCCTCCCCTTCGATTTCCACCGGAAAGGTTTGCAGAGCCACCGATGCGGGCCGGCTCAGGGCGCTGCCGTCGCGCACATCGAAGGCGGCGCCGTGAAGTGGGCAGTGGATGCGATTCCCCTTGAGTTTACCGCCGCACAGGCGCTCTGCTGCGTGGGAGCAGAGATTGTCTATGGCGAATAGACCATCGGCGGTGTGGCACAACAGGATTTCACGGCCATCGACCTCTACCCGGAGCGTCTTTCCCACCGCGATGTCGCCGCGACGGGCGACCTTACGATACTGAAGACTATTCATCTGACACCACCCGGGTTCAAGGAGCGACCGCACGCTGCCCCGCGTGCAACAGGATCGCCGCGTCCTGGGAGAAAAACGCCGGTGCCTGGCCCCCGGTCGTCTGGCCCGCGTCGATCACCAGGGTGTGGCCGGTCATGTAACGCGAGTCATCGCTGAGGGCGAAAAGGATGGCATTGGCTATATCGTCGGGCACAGCCGCAAACCCCAGGGGCGATGCCTGCGCGATGGCCTCGGTAATCGCCCGGGTGGCGGCCTCAGGCTCGTCATCGATCAGCGCGCTGGTCATGGGGGTAACCGTACTGCCGGGGGCCACCGCATTGACGCGAATCCCCAGGGCGGCCAGCTCGCAGGCCGCGGACTTGGTAATCCCCACAACACCGTGCTTGGCCATGGTATAGACGTGCGGACCCAGGCCACCGACCACGCCGGCCGTACTGGCCAGGGAGACAATAGCGCCCCTGCGCTGCGGCCGCATCGCGCGGGCGGCGTGCTTTATACCGAGGAAGACCGCGCGGGACAGTATGGCCATGGTGTGGTCAAACGCCTCCGCGCTGGTGTCCATGATCGAACCGATGGCGCCGATGATACCGGCGCTGTTGACCATGCCGGTGAGTGGCCCGAACTGCTGCTGCGCGGCGGCAATGGCGGCGATGATGTCCGCCTCTCGGGTCACGTTGGTCGGGTGGAAGCCGGTGGCGGCGCCGAGCTCGTCCACCAGCGCCCTGCCCCGGTCCTCCTGCAGATCAGCGACCAGCACGCGACCGCCTTCGGCGACAATGGCGCGGACCGTGGCCTCGCCGATGCCGCTCGCACCGCCTGTCACCACCACGCAGGCCTGATCAAATCTGTTCATAACGTATCCCTGTAAGTGAACGGTATCGGGGCGAGACTCAGGATTCGAGGCAAGCCCTGGCAAACTGGGTGACGAAGGCGTAATCGGGCTTGCCGTTGGGCGCCCGCTGCAGCGATTCGATCGCGAAAATCTTCTTTGGTACCTTGAAATCCGCCAGGTGGCGCGCGGCATGGGCCTGGATGGCGGCGCTGTCGAGGTTGTCGCGGGTCAGCCCGGGGCCTTCCACTACCGCTACCACCATCTGGCCGAAGCGCGGGTGCGGCAGGCCTACCACCAGGGCATCGCTGATCCCGGGATAATCCACCAGCACCCGCTCCACCTCCACGGTATAGACTTTCTCCCCACCGGTATTGACCACCGTGCTGTCCCGCCCGAGCAACACCAGGTTGCCATCCGCGCGCAGGGTGCAGCGATCACCCGTCATCACATAGCGCTGCCCGCCGATGGTCACGAAGGTCTCGGCGGATTTGGCCGGCGCTTTGTAGTAACCCACGGGCTGGTGGCCACCCCAGTAAACCATGCCGATAGTCTCGCTGCCGGGTACCACGTCGCGCAGTTCATCATCCAGTATCCGCACGCCGGGCAGCGGGGTGAACACGCCCGCCTCGGCCGTTGCCAGGGCGTAACCGGAGGACTCGGAAGAGCCAAGGGTGTCGAGCAAAAGCAATGCGGGGTTATGGCGAAGCAGGCCCGCGCGGGTATCGGCACCCAGTGATGCGCCGGAAGAGACGAGGGTCTGCAGGCCGGCGATGAGCCCCTCATCAGCACGGCGCTCCAGCGCCTCCAGCAGGGGCGCGGCGAAGGCATCTCCCACCAACACCACCCACCCCACACCGTGTTTCCTGATGGCGTCCAGGGCGGCATCGGGGTCAAAACGTATGCCGGGCAGTGTGGCCACCGCCGTGCCCTGCGCAATCATCATGATGGCCATCATCAGGCCCGCCCCGTGCATCAGCGGAGACAGCGAGAGAAACGGTGCGGCGGGAGGCAGGGAGACCACATTTGCGACGTGCTCCGCCATGGACGCGGGGTGCTGCGGACGTTCCGCCGAGGCGAGGCGGTAGCGCGTGGCAATACCCAGCTTGTGCCACAGGTCCTCATGCCGCCACTGGGTGCCCTTGGGTAGCCCCGTGGTGCCGCCGGTAGCGATCAGGATCAGGTCGTCACCACTGGTCACGGGCTGGAAACTC
>JBFZEF010000107.1:0-2784 GCA_041307045.1 Halioglobus sp. | reverse complement strand
TTTCTTCTACCGGCTGATTTTCGGCCAGCCGTCCACGCTGCCGGCGATCAAGCCCTTTGAAACCGTCGCGCTGCCCTGGCTGGCGGAGATTCCCGTGATCGGCCCGATCCTGTTCAACCAGTTCGCCCTGGTCTATCTCGCCATGGGGATCGTGCCGGCGGCGGCCTTTGTGCTCTTCCGCACCCCGTGGGGCTTGAACCTGCGGACGGTGGGGGAAAACCCCCACGCCGCATACTCGGCCGGGGTCAGTGTCACCGCCATGCGCTACCAGGCGCTGCTGCTGTCGGGGGGCCTGATGGGTCTTGCCGGCGCCTTCCTGTGCATGGCCCAGTACAATGCCTACACCTTCGGGGTGATCTCGGGCCGCGGGTGGGTCTGCATCGCCCTGATCGTTTTCGGCCAGTGGAACCCTTGGAAAAGCGCCGCCGGGGCCATTTTGTTCGCCTGTATCGACGCCTTGCAGTTGCGCCTGCAGGCGAGCAGCGCGATCAACCTGCCCTACCAGGTGTTCCTGATGCTGCCGTTTGTGCTCACCATCGTGGGAATGGCCCTGGTCTCCCGTAATGCGCTGGCGCCGGCCGCCCTGCTCAAACCCTTTCGCAAGGAGGCCCGTTGATGCTGGACCTCGTTATCCGCAACACCACCCTGCCGGATGGCCGGCGGGGATACGACATCGCGGTTCAAGACGGTCGCGTCAAAGAGCTGTCGCCGGCGATCGAGGCCACACCCCGCAGAGAAATCGATGCCGCCGGGTGCCTGGTGACACCGCCTTTCGTCGACAGCCATTTTCACATGGACTCGGCCCTGAGCTACGGCCAGCCGCGCGTGAACCGCAGCGGCACGCTGCTGGAGGGGATCCAGCTCTGGGGCGAGCTGAAGCCGCAGTTGACCGTCGAATCCATCAAGGCCCGTGCGCGCACGCTGTGCCGATGGGCCATCGCCCGCGGCACGCTCGCCATCCGCAGCCATGTTGACGTGGGCGACCCGCAGCTGCTCGCCGTCCGCGCCCTGTTGGACATCCGTGAGGAGTTCAAACCCTACCTCGACCTGCAGCTGGTCGCCTTTCCCCAGGACGGCTATTTCCGGCTGCCGGCCAACCGGGAGACCATGGTCCGGGCGCTGGACATGGGGGTTGACGTGGTGGGCGGCATTCCGCACTTCGAGCGCACCATGGCCGACGGGGCTGCGTCAGTGGCGGCCCTGTGCGAGCTTGCCGCCCAGCGCGGCCTGATGGTCGACATGCACTGCGATGAAAGCGACGACCCTCTGTCGCGCCACATCGAAACCCTGGCCTATCACGCCCGGCGGCTGGGATTGGAGGGGCGCGTGACCGGCTCGCACCTGACCTCCATGCACTCTATGGACAACTACTATGTCAGTAAACTTCTGCCGTTGATGGCCGAAGCCCGGGTGCACGCGGTGGCCAACCCGCTGATCAACATCACCCTGCAGGGCCGCCACGACACCTACCCCAAGCGCCGGGGTATGACCCGCGTGAAGGAGCTGATGCAGGCCTGCGTCAACGTCGCCTTCGGCCACGACTGAGTCATGGACCCCTGGTACCCTTTAGGCTCCCACGACATGCTGGAAGTGGCGCACATGGGCCTGCACGTGGCCCAGATGACCGGCACGGAAGAGATGCGCCGCCTGTTCGAAGCCGTCACCGTTATCGGCGCCAAGGTCCTGGGATTGGAAGGCTACGGGCTCGCGCCGGGCTGCTTCGCCGACCTAGTCATCCTGCAAGCCGGCGACCCGGTGGAAGCGCTGCGCCTGAAGCCGGCCCGGCTGTTTGTCATCCGCCGCGGGGCAGTGATCGCCGAAACGGCACCGGTTGCCAGCCGCCTGAACGTGGGAGGGCAATCCTTATCTGTTGATTTCCGGCATACTACCGGTTGAACCGCGAATGCGAGCGAATCATAAAAAAGACCGCGTTCCTATTGCAACGCTGGCGATGACTGGGGTAGCATCCGACAAATCACAAACCCACCTAATCTGTGATATAGAACCGCTACCGAGCTCCCTCTAGAGCGGGATTTCATTCCAAAACCTACCTGAAGTGATCATTAGGCCTATAGCAGAGATACATTATGGTGTATTACGGTAAGACCTTTCAACTCTCATTACCCCCCAGCTAATGGTAACCGTATCATCCGGGCCAATACTTACGCCCTGCCCGGTAGAGCGCAAATACAGGTCACAGCCATAACGGCAGATTTCAGTCCTTGAGTGCTCAAGTATCTGGAATGGCCTCCTGACGACATCTTGTCTGTAACCCGGTTCTACTATAATCAATTCGTATCCTTGGTTATCGGTGTTTTGAACTGAGGCAGCCCAGGCCGATCCTGAAAGGCCGCCAACTATTATAGCCAATGCGACCATGACTGTTCTCATCCTTCAGCCTCCTCGTATGCAACATTTTTACCCGACCCCGAACCCGACAGTAGCGCCTCTTACGCGTTCGATCTTGGGGTTGCACAGTTAGATTGGTAGAGCATATCAAACCCGGGTATCCCGTCAACCGAAAATTAGATTTTCCATCGTAATCCACACAGGCGCTCGCCGATTGCTGGTTGCACGGAAATTGGTGGGTAGCGTCAGCTAAACCATCATTTATCCGGTTCGGCCAAAGTTGTGGATCAGGCACGGAACCAAATCGCAAACAATATAAGGGTGATGGGTTTAAATATTATCAAATTTGGATTGTATAGATGCACAAAAATAAATATTGACATCTGATACATTAATATATTAATTTATCAGTTAACTCATTATTTTTGTTGTATC